>NZ_AVOF01000140.1:0-7808 GCF_000465935.2 Pseudomonas sp. EGD-AK9 | reverse complement strand
CTCGGCGCCTTGCTCCGGCTGCTGCGCGGCTTGCGCAGGGCGGCGCCGGCCGGCACGGCGGACTGCTCCGGCGTGGGGGATTCGGGGTTTTGCTTCATGACAAGTCTCGGCTAGGCAGGCTCGGAAGGCGCATCACCAGCCCCAGTGCAACAGCACCAGGACCAGCGCGGCGAGGAAGGCGGTTTCGCCGATCATCAGCAGGATCGGCTTGATCCCGACGGTGGCCAGCTCCTTGAGCTGGGTCTTCATGCCCAGGGCGGCGATGGACACCACCAGGCACCAGCGCGACAGCTCGTTGATGCCGCCCTGCACCAGGCTCGGCACCCAGCCGGTGCTGTTGATGCAGGCCAGGATCAGGAAGCCGACGGCGAACCAGGGCAGCAGCGGCGGGCGCTGGCCGCCGGTCTCGGCGCCCTGCATGCGGGTGATCATGGCGGCCACCACTATCACCGGCAGCAGCATGGCCACGCGCATCAGCTTGACCACGGTGGCGGTGTCGCCGGTTTCCGCCGACATGCTGTAGCCGGCGCCGACCACCTGGGCCACGTCGTGGATGGTGGCGCCGAGGAACACCCCGGCGAGCTCCGGCGACAGCGCAAACCAGTTGGCGATCATCGGGTAGAGGATCATCGCCAGGGTCGACAGCGCCGACACGCCGATCACGGTGAACAGGGTGGCGCGTTCCTTCTGCGGGTGGTTGGGCAGCGCCGCGGCCAGCGCCAACGCCGCCGAGGCGCCGCAGATGGCGGTGGCGCCGCCGGTGAGCATGCCGAACAGGCGCTGGAAGCCCAGCGCCTTGGCCGCCAGCACCGACAGCGAGATGGTCAGCACCACCAGCACCACCACCAGCGCCAGCGGCTTCCAGCCGAGACCGGCGATCTGCTCCAGGGTGATGCGCATGCCCAACAGGCACACGCCCAGGCGCAGCACGGTGCGCGCGGTGAACTCGATGCCGGCCTTGCACTTGCCCTCGCTGGCGAGGAAGTTCAGCGACAGCCCCAGCAGCAGGGCGAACAGCATCACCGGCGCGCCGTAATGCTCGGAGAGGAAGGTGGCGGCAGCGGCGGCCACCAGGCTGACGCTGATGCCCGGCGCCAGCTCGCGCACGCGGTCGTTGAACTGGACCAGAGTAATGGCGGTCATGGGGCCGACTCCTGCGGCGGAACAAGGATGTGCAACTGCTCGCCCTCCACCTCTACCGGGTAGGTGGGCACTTTCAGCTGGGTGGAATTGAGCAGGTAGCCGCTGGCCAGGTCGAAGCGCAGACCATGGGCGCCGCACTGGATCACTCGGCCCTGCAGCTTGCCGCCGCACAGCGACGAGCCCTGGTGCGGGCAGCTGTCGCCGATGGCGTAGAACTGCCCCTCGACGTTGAACAGCGCCAGGCTGTAGCCCTCGCCTTCGAGCAGCAGGCGCGCCCCGGGGGCGGCCACCTGCGCCAGGGCGACGCTGATACGCCGGCTCATGCCCGGCGCTCCTCGGGCTCGTCAAGGGCCCGGCGCATGGCCAGCAGCAGGGCGTTGGCCGACTGCGCCCCGGATACGTCCAGGCGCTTGTTGAAGACGAAATGGGGTACGCCCTGGGCCGCGCTCGCCCCGGGCGCGAAGTACGGCTGGCCGTTGCCGCGCAGTACCGGCGCCAGCTGGGCGGTGTCGAAACCGCAGGCCTGGGCGATGGCCAGCAGGGTGGCGCCATCGCCGAGGTTCTCGCCATGCTGGAAATAGGCGGCAAACAGGCGCTCCAGCAGGGCATCGCGCTGGGCCGGCTGGCCCAGCGCGGCGGCGCAGGCCAGCAGACGATGGGCGTCGGCGGTATTGGGCATCTGCGCGATGCGGCTCAGGTCGAGATCCAGCCCGGCGACGCTGGCGGCGCGCTGCACCTGGGCCTGGCGCAGGCTCACCGCCTCGGCACTGCCCAGACGTTCCAGGTAGAAGGCGGCAAAGGGCACGCCCTCGGCCGGCAGATGCGGCAACAGTTGCACGCCATGCCACTGCTGCTCCACCCGCACACCGGGCCGCTCGTGCTGCAGCTGCAGCAGGGCCCTTTCCAGCTGACGCTTGCCGATCAGGCACCAGGGGCAGATGAAGTCGAAGAACACCTCGACCTGCAATACGGCGCTCATGCCTGGGCCTCCACCGCCGCCTCGACGGCCTTCTCCTCGACGCCCTCGCCTTTCAGTCGCGCCATGTCGGCCAAGTAGCTGCGCCCCGCCAGGAGGAACACCGCGGCGGCGGCGATGCTCACCAGCGGCACCAGCTGGAAGGCATTGTCCAGGCCGATCAGATCGGAGACCTTGCCGGTCAGCAGCGGGCCGGTGGCCAGGCCGAGCAGGTTGTTGGCCAGGGTCAGGGTGGCGAACGCGGTGCCGTGCACCTTGTGGTGGGTCAGGTTGGCGACCATGGCGCCGGCCGGGCCCGAGGTGCCGGCGGCGATCACCATGCCCAGGCCAATCAGCGCCAGCTGGGCGGTGCCGAACGGCAGGGCGAAGGCCAGCGACAACAGCAGGCAGCTGCCCAGGCAGTAGGCCATGCACAGGCTGATCTTGCGTTCGGGGCCGTGGCGGCTCATGCGGTCGCTGAGCATGCCGCAGAGAATCATGCCGACGCCGCTGCACAGCACGATGATGGCGGCCACGGCGCCGGCCTTGTCGGTGCTCATGCCGTAGAAGCGGTTGAGGTAGCTGGGCATCCACACGATCACGGTGCCGCCGACGAACAGCTGCAGGCCGCTGGCGACATAGGCGCAGAGTACCGAACGGCTGGAATACAGGGTGCGCAGCGGCCGGCCGACCTTCAGCGCCGCCGCGCCGGCCGCCTTGGCCACACGCTGCGGGGCGATGCGCGACTCGCGCACCACGATCGGATAGAGCAGCGCCAGCGCCAGGCCGAAGAACGCCATGCCGGCGAACGCCCAGCGCCAGCCGAAGTGCTGCGCCATCACGCCGCCCAGGGCCATGCCCAGCACCGAGCCGAACATGCCGCCGGAGATGAAGGCGCCGGACAGGGTGGCGCGCATCTCGCGCGGGAATACCGAAACCACCACGGCGATGCCGACGCTGCCGTAGGCGGCCTCGCCGACGCCGACCAGAAAGCGGGCCCAGAACATCTGCTCGTAGTTCTGCGCCACCGCGCAGCCCAGGGTCGCCAGGCTCCAGACCACCGCCATCAGGGTCAGGCTCTTGATCCGGCCGAAGCGGTCGGCGAGCAGCGACAGCGGGAAGGTCAGCAGACCGACCATCAAGGCGACTATGCCGCTGAGCAGGCCCAGCTGGGTGTCGCTCAGCGCCCACTCGGCCTTGAGGCTGGGGAACACGGCATTGAGCACCTGCCGCGACATGTAGTCGGATATCAGCAGGCCGAAGGTCAGGGCGAAGACGATCCAGGCATAGCGGCGCGCTATCCCCTGGGAGCTATCCTCGATGTCATCGCCGATATGATGCGCAGCCATGCTGCCTCCTCGAACTGTCGTTATTGTTTTAGGGTGAAAGCCTCTGGGAAAAAGCTCCTCACCCGCCTCTTGTGGGGGCGGAGGGCCGGCGTCGCATCCGCCAACGTGGCGACGGACGCGACTACCAACCGGGCAAGAGCTTTATCGCAAAAGCCTCGGGATCAGCCGAACACGCCAGCCAACCGGCTGGCGTGTTCGCTACGGGTGCTGCCGGCGAGCCGGCATCGCCCTCCCCCCCTGGACCTGACCAAAACAGGGGGACTGACTCGCTCGATCAACCGCGTTGCGGCACGCCCTTCTGGCCCGCCTTGCGGTTCGGCGCCATGCCGTTGGCCAGC
Organism: Pseudomonas sp. EGD-AK9; assembly: GCF_000465935.2. NCBI lineage: Bacteria > Pseudomonadati > Pseudomonadota > Gammaproteobacteria > Pseudomonadales > Pseudomonadaceae > Pseudomonas > Pseudomonas sp. EGD-AK9. The sequence goes on along the minus strand of NZ_AVOF01000140.1, from coordinate 4,023 downwards.
AGGGTTTGCTCGACGCTGTCGTACTGCACGCCGATGCGGTAGATCTCGCGCGCTTCCTTGCCGCTGGCGATCTCGCGGCCCAGCTCGTGGGCCACGCGCACCGTCTGCTGGATCTGCTGCACCGAGGTGAAGCGCTTGCCATGCTGGTCGACTATGGTGTCCTCGATGCCGCAACGCGGGTGCAGGCCCATGGCCAGGGCCATGGCGTTGAACGGCAGGACGTTCTTCAGCAGCGACTCGGCGGTGAGGGTGCAGCCGTCCGGCGCGCGGTGGATGAAGTTGAAGAAGTTGAACGGGTTGGGGCCGTCGAAGCCGCCGCCGATGCCGATCCAGGTGAGGTTCAGCGGGCCCATGTACAGGCCCTTGCGCACCATGCGCTCGAGGGTTTCCAGGGAGTGGATGCCGGTCAGCTGGAAGTGCGGCTGGATGCCGTTGGCGGTCAGGCGCTTGAGGTGCTCGGCGACCCAGGCCGGGCCGGCCGGCACGGTCATCTCGCTGTAGGCGGCCTGGAACGCCGGGTTGGCCAGGGAGGTGCCTTCCAGGTACTCCGGATAGAGCAGCTCCATGATGTTCATCTGGGTGGTGTTGATCGCCACGGTGACCTGGTCCGGCTTCGGGGTCAGCTCGGCCAGCATGTGGCGGGTGTCGTCGCTCAGCCACTTGGCCGCCTCGCCCTCGCCTTCCGGGGCGAAGGAGATCGAGCCGCCGACCTGGATGATCATGTCCGGCACGGCCTCGCGCACCCCCTTGATCAGCTCGTTGAACTTGGACAGGCGCTTGGAGCCGCTGCCGTCCAGCTCGCGCACGTGCAGGTGGAGCACGGTGGCGCCGGCCTCATAGCAATCGACCGCCTTCTGGATCTGCTCGTCCATGGTCACCGGGATGTCTTCCGGGAAGTCCGCCGGCATCCACTCGGGGCCGTAGGGGGCGACGGTGATCACCACCTTTTCCATGTTTTCCGGGTGCAGCGAATCGTCGAAGAATTGCATGGGATCCTCGCTTGGTATTGTCAAAGTAGCCCGCCCCGCAACGGTAGGAACGGAACGGGCGAAAGGGTTAGTAGGTCTTGTCGCCGATGATCCCGGCTCGCTCCATCTTGCGATGGCAGGGCGGGTAGTCCATGACCGCGTAGTGCTGGGTACTGCGGTTGTCCCAGATCGCCACGCTGTTGGGCTGCCAGCGCCAGCGCACCTGGTATTCGGGGATGTACGCCTGGCTGATCAGGTAGCGAAGCAGGTCGCTGGCGCCGGGGTTGGCGTCCTGGCCGAAACGCACCCGATCCGGGGTGTGGTAGTTGCTGAAGTGGGTGGTGAAGGCGTTGACGAACAGCACCTTCTCGCCGGTTTCCGGATGGGTGCGCACCACCGGGTGCTCGGCATCCGGGTACTGCGCCTTGAGCGCCAGGCGCTTGTCGATCGGCATCGCCGCGCCGAAGCTGGCCTCGATGCTGTGGCGCGCGCGCAGGCCCTCGAGCCTGGCTTTGACGTCGTCCGGCAGATTGGCGTAGGCCACCACCATATTGGCCCACATGGTGTCGCCGCCCACCGGCGGGCACTCGATGCAGCGCAGCACGCAACCCAGCGGCGGCGCCTCGCGCCAGGTGGCGTCGGTGTGCCAGGCGTTCTCGTAGCGGTCCATCGGCTGGTCCGGGCGCTTGTAGATCTGCACCAGGCCCGGGTGCTCCGGGTCGCTGCCCGCCACCGGGTGGTCTTCCAGCTCGCCGAAACGGCGGGCGAAGGCCACGTGCTCGGCACGGCTGAAGGCCTGCTTGCGCAGGAACAGCACGCGATGCCTGAGCAACTGCTGGCGGATCTCGGCGAACAGCCCGTCGTCGTGGATGGCGTCGGCCAGATTCACGCCGATCAGCTCGGCGCCGATGTTGTAGGTCAGTTGTTCGACTTGCATGGCGGGCCTCCTCAGATGACGAAGATCGACGAGCCGGTGGTCTTGCGCGACTCCAGGTCGCGGTGCGCCTGCACCGCGTCCTGCAGCGCGTAGTGCTGGTTGATCTCGATCTTGATCCGGCCGCTGCCGACATGGTCGAACAGCTCGCCGGCCAGCGCCGCCTTCTCCGCCGGGTCGGCGATGTAGTCGGCCAGGGCCGGGCGGGTCATGTACAGCGAGCCCTTCATCGCCAGCAGCTGCGGGTTGAAGCCTTCGATCGGCCCGGAGGCGGTGCCGACGCAGACCAGCAGGCCACGGCGCTTGAGCGAGTCCAGCGAGCCCATGAAAGTGTTCTTGCCGACGCTGTCGAACACCACGTTGACGCCGACGCCGTCGGTCAGCTCGCGCACGCGGCTGGCGACGTCTTCATGGCTGTAGTTGATGGTGTGGTCGCAGCCGTGGGCGCGGGCCACTTCGGCCTTGGCCTCGCTGGACACCGTGCCGATCACGGTCAGGCCGAGCAGCTTGGCCCACTGCGAGACGATCAGGCCGACGCCGCCGGCGGCGGCGTGCAGCAGGATGCTGTCGCCGGCCTTGAAGTCATGGATGCGGCGCATCAGGTAGGCCGAGGTCAGGCCGCGCATGGTCATGGCCGCGGCGGTCTCGAAGGCGATGGTGTCGGGCAGCTTGATCAGCGGCGCAGCCGGAATCAGGCGCTCGGTGGAGTAGGCGCCGAGGGTGTTGAGAAAGCCGGTGTAGGTGACGCGATCGCCGACCGCCACGTTGCTCACGCCCTCGCCCACCGCCTGCACCACGCCGGCCGCCTCCACGCCCATGCCGTTGGGCAGCGGGATCGGGTAGGTGCCGTTGCGGAAGTAGGTGTCGGCGTAGTTCAGGCCAACGGCCACATGGCGCAGGCGAACCTCGCCTGGGCCGGGTTCGCCGACTTCGACGTCCTCATAACGAAGGACTTCGGGAGCACCGGTTTCGTAGAAGCGTACGGCTTTGGCCATGCCTGATTTCTCCAATCATCGATCTTGACGAACAGCGTCGATTTGCGTTGATTGGACTTTAGGGCGAGGGCCTGGCGGGTGCTTCTCATCGGACGACAGGCGCTTTTCATTTAATGACAAGGCTGCCGGGACGAACCGCCGGCAGCCAGGCTGTGCAGCCGCCCCTCAGGGCAGCGCGGCCTGCGCCGTCTGGTCGACTTCGTGCCAGCTGCTATCGGGATCGAAGCGGCTCATGGCCAGGGCCTGGTTGCCGCCGTCGGGGCCCAGATCCTTTTCGAACACCCGCCCCTCGTGACTGATCATGAAGCTCATCACGCCACTGTCGCCATAAGCGCTGGGCCAGGCGATCAGGGCAAAGCCGCGGCTCATGTTGTCGCCCAGCAGGTAGTCGTAGGCGCCGCCCGGCGCCGAAGGCCCCTGGGCGGAGAGGATGCGGTAGCGATAGCCCTGCCAGTCGCCGTCCGGCAGTTCGTCGCCGAACAGCGGGCCCAGCGGGCTTTCCTCGAGGCCGGGCTGCTCGACCCAGTACAGGCCGTCGTGCTGGCCATCGCGGCTGACGAACTGCTGTGCGTACTCCAGTACGCCGTCGCCGTCGCGGTCGACCTCGGCGTAGTCCATCTGCGCGTCGTGGTAGGCGCGCACCGCCTGCAGGGTGGCCAGCTCGTTGCGGCCGATGCGACGCACGCGGATGGTCTCGCCGCCGGCCTGGGTATCGAAGCGCCATCCCGAGGCGTCGCGCATCAGTGGCAAGGGAAACTCCCAGGCCTCCTGGCCCACGACCAACACGGCCTGGTCGGGGGCCGTCGAACGAATTTCGTGATGTTCCCGGTACAGGGCGAGGAAGGCGTCGACATCCTCGCGCTCGATGCCTTCGAGCGGAATGTAGCTGCGCCACTGCTCGCCGAGCAGGGCCGCCATGCGCGCGGCGTCGGCGCGCTGGTTGCCCAGGGCGAGGATCAGGGCATCCACCGCAGCATTGGGGCTGGGAAAGCTCTGCTGCGCCTGCAAGCCCTGCAACGGCAGCGCCAGCAGCACCAGCAGGAAGACGCGAAGAACGGCGTTGGTCATGGCTGGACTCCCTGTCAGCGCCGCCGGGCGCCGCCGCGGGACGCGGAAATGGCGGGAC
>NZ_AVOF01000139.1:0-7862 GCF_000465935.2 Pseudomonas sp. EGD-AK9 | reverse complement strand
CTGGGCGCTGCGGCCGCGCGACCGCGGCCAGGTGCACGACGCCTATTTCGCCGGCCTCAACCGCCTCATGCACGCCGAAGGCAACGGTATTGCGTCGCTGCTGCTCGATCTGGATCGCCTCGACGCCAACGCCGAACTGCTCGCCCAGCGGCTGCCCGAGCGCTTGGCGCTGCGTCTGGTGGCCAAGTCGCTGGCCAGCGCCGGGCTGCTCGACTACCTGGCCAAGCGCCTGCGCACCCAGCGCTTCATGGCGTTCCACCAGCCGCAGCTGAACCAGCTGGCGCGCAGCTTTCCGCAGGCCGACCTGCTGCTGGGCAAGCCGCTGCCGGCACAGGCGGCGCTGAACTTCTATCGCCAGCTGCCGCAGCACCTGGGCTTCGACCCCGCGCGCCAGCTGACCTGGCTGATCGACAGCGAGGCGCGCCTGAGCCAGTACGCCGAGCTGGCCAGGGCGCTGGGGCAACCACTGCGCATCGCCCTGGAAATCGATATCGGCCTGGCCCGCGGCGGCTTCGCCGATCCTCAGGCGCTGGGCCAGACCCTGCAACGGCTGCGCCGGCAACCGGGGCAGCTCCAGCTGCAGGGGTTGATGGGCTACGACGCCCAGGTCGCCCACGCCCCGCCCTGGCTGAGCCAGGAGCGTGCGTTCGCCCAGGCCAACGCGCGCTATCGCGAGTTCGTCGCGGTGGCGCGAGGCTTTACCGAGCTGTGGCCGGCGAAGCCGCTGCTCAACGGCGGCGGCAGCCTGACCTACGCCCTGCACAGCCGACTGGACAGCCCGCTCGGCGAAGTTGCCCTCGGCTCGGCCCTGCTCAAGCCGGGCGACTTCGATACGCCGCTGCTGGAGCAGCACCAAGCGGCACTGTGGATCGCCAGCCCGGTGCTCAAGGCGGTCGACGGCGCCCTGCCCTTCCTGCACGCGGCGCAACCGCTGCTCGCCGCCTGGAACCGCAATCGCCAGCGCGCCTACTACCTCCAAGGCGGCCGCTGGCCGGCGACGCCGGTATCGCCGCCCGGCCTCGCCTACGACTCGCTGTACGGCCGCAGCGCCAACCAGGAACGCCTGATCGGCAGTGCCGCCAGCGGCCTGAGCACAGACGACTGGGTCTTTCTGCGCCCGGCGGTCAGCGAGGGCCTGCTCGGCGACTTCGGCGAACTGCAGCTGCTGCGAGGCGGCCGCCTGGTCGGACGCTGGGCCGCCCTGCCCGGCGGCTGAAAGACCGGCGCGAACTGCGGCGCAGGCCGCTTGTGTATTGGCCTGTCGGCACTCTAGGCTTAGCTGACCTCCACTTCCCGCAGACAAGGAAGCTCGCATGAATCAACCGCGCTACAAGATAGTGTTCGACGGCGAACTGATGCCCGAGATGACGCTGGAGTCGGTGAAGGACAACCTCGCCCGCCTGTTCAAGAGCGATATGGCGCGCATCAACGGCCTGTTCAGCGGCGCCCAGGTGGCCCTCAAGCGCGACCTCGGGGAAAACGAGGCCGACCAGTACCTCAGCGCCCTGCACAAGGCCGGCGCCAAGGTGCGCAAGGAGCTGGACCAGGCCGCCAGCCTGAGCCTGGTGTCTACCGACGACCACGCCGAGGCGGATGCCGCACCGACCGATACCGCCGCCGGCATGAGCTGTCCCAAGTGCGGCCATCGGCAACCCCAGGCGGACGAGTGCGCGGCCTGCGGCATCATCGTCGAGAAGTATCTCGCCCGTCAGGCGCAACTGAGCGCCATGAGCCAGCCGACGCCAGCGCCCGCCAGCGCCTCGCCCTACGCACCGCCGCAGGCCGACGTCGCCGAGCAACTGCCGCAATTCGGCGAGCTCAAGGCATTCGGCGTCAACGGCCGGATCGGCCGGGTGCGCTACCTGGGCTGGAGCATGGCCATGTTCCTCTGCGCGCTGCCGGTGCTGCTGCTGGGCATGGGCGCCGCCGCGCTGTCCGATGCCCTGGGCATGGTGCTGCTGGTGGCCGCCGGCCTGGCCATGATGGTGCTGAGTATCTGCTTCGGCGTGCAGCGCCTGCACGATATCGGCTGGTCCGGCTGGCTGTGGCTGATCAACTTCATCCCCCTGGTCGGCGGCGTGTTCGCCCTGCTGATGTTCATCGTTCCCGGCAACCAGGGGGTCAACCGCTTCGGCCCGCCGCCGCCGCCCAACAGCACCGCGGTCAAGCTGCTGGCCTGGTTGTGCCTGCTGGTGCCGATCAGCGGCATCCTTGCCGCCATCGCCATTCCGCAGTACCAGAGCTACGTCGAGCGCGCCGCCGAAATGCAGGGACAGTGACCCCGCGCCATGCCCAGTTATGCACTGATCACCGGCGCCTCCAGCGGCATCGGCCTGGCCCTGGCCGAAGCCCTGGCGCGCCGCGGGCGCAACCTGATCCTGGTGGCGCGGCGCCGCGACGCCCTGGAAAGCATCGCCTGCGAGTTGGCCCAGCGCTTCGGCGTCGAGGTGCTGTTTCGCCTCTGCGACCTCAGCGAACCGCTGCAACTGTCCGGCCTGCTGCTCGAACTGGAACAGGGCCAGTGGCGCATCGACCTGCTGGTGAACAACGCCGGCCTCGGCTGCGCCGGGCCCTTCCTCGAACAGGACTGGGGCCGCGAGCAGGAACAGCTGGAAGTCAACGTACTGGCCCTGACCCGGCTGTGCCACGCCATCGGCCAGCGCATGGCCGAACAGGGCGGTGGGCAGATCCTCAACGTCGCCTCGATCGCCGCCTTCCAGCCCGGCCCCTGGATGAGCAGCTACTACGCCAGCAAGGCCTATGTGCTGCATTTCTCCGAGGCGCTGCGCGAAGAGCTGCGCGAGCACGGCGTGCGCGTCTCGGTGCTGTGCCCGGGGCCGACGCGCAGCGCCTTCTTCCGCAGTGCGCAGATGAACGCCGCCCGCCTGGACGCCAGCAAGCTGCTGATGAGCGCCGAGGAAGTGGCGCTGCTCGCGGTGCGCGCGCTGGAGAAGAACCGCGCCATCATCGTCCCCGGCTGGCGCAACCGGCTGCTGACGCTGAGCCCACGCCTGGCGCCGCGCTGGCTGGTGCGCAAACTCAGCGGGCGGCTGACCCGGCCCTTCACCCGCGGTTGAGCGCCTGGCTCAGCCGGCGTTGACCGTACGCCCATCAGCCCAGCCGCGCAGCGCCGCGAGCTGCTCGGCCATCACCACCGACAGCGGCGCCGTGCCTTGCAGCGCGCGCAGCAGCAGCGTCTGATCCACCGCCTGCTGCTGCGCCTGAGCGGCATACAGGGCGCTGACCACCGCCTGCTCGATCTCCGCCCCGGAAAAGCCCGCGCTGGCCGCGGCCAGCTGCGCCAGGTCGAAGGCGCCAGGCTCCAGCTCGCGGCGCTGCAGGTGGATGCGGAAGATCTCCGCGCGCACCTCGGCAGCGGGCAGGTCGACGAAGAACAGCTCGTCGAAGCGGCCCTTGCGCACCAGCTCCGGCGGCAGGCGGTCGATGGCATTGGCGGTGGCGACGACGAACACCGGCGCCTTGCGCTCGGCCATCCAGGTCAGCAGGGTGCCGAGCACGCGCTGGCTGACGCCGCCGTCGTGGTCGCCGCTGGCCAGGCCCTTCTCCACCTCGTCCATCCACAGCACGCAGGGCGCCATCTGCTCGGCCAGACGCAGCGCCTCGCGCAGGTTGCGCTCGGTCTCGCCGAAGAACTTGTTGTACAGGCAGGCGAAATCCAGGCGCAGCAACGGCAGGCCCCAGAGCCCGGCCACCGCCTTGGCCGCCAGGCTCTTGCCGCCACCCTGCACGCCGACCAGCAACACCCCCTTGGGCGCATCGACACCCTTGCCCTCGAGAAAGCCGACCTGGCGCTCGGCCAGCCAGCGCTTGAGGTTGAGCAGGCCGCCGACGTCGGCGAAGCGCGCGGTGTCGTACTCGAAACTGAGCACACCCTCCAGATCCAGGAGCTGGAACTTGGTCTTGTTCAGTTCGGGGATGTCTTCCTGGGTGATCGCGCCGTCGTCACAGATCACGTTGCGCGCCAGCGCCCGCGCCTCGGCGTGGCTGAGGCCGCGCAGGTTCTTCACCACCTGCTGCAGGGTGCGGTTGTCGGTGCGTACCCGCGCGCCGCGGTTGCGCTCGCTCCAGCGCGTGGCCTCGTCGCGGACGATGCTCAGCAGCTCATCTTCCGACGGTAATGCCAGGCTAAAGCGCGCGGCATGGCGCTGCACCTCGGCCGGCAGCCTGAGCGCGTGGGACACCAGCACCAGGGTCGGCTTGTGCGCCGCCTCGCTCATGGCGATCTCCTTGAGCAGGCGCACCAGACGCGGATTGTCCTGCAGATACGGATGCAGGTCGCACATCACGTAGAGGTTCGGCTGCTGATCGGCCTTGATCAGCTTCAACGCCGCCTCCGGCTCCAAACTCGCCTCCTCGCCCAGCGGCGCGCCGCCGAAACCCAGGCGCTGCAGGCCCTCGGTCACCGACCAGGTGTGCAGGCCGAGGCCGCGTTTGACCGCCAGGCTGGTCAGGGTTTCCAGCACGCGCAGCTCGTCCCAGGACTCGATGACGACCAGCTTGACCTTGGAATCCAGCACCAGGCCGAGATCGTGGATATCGTTCTTCACCGCCGCTCCTTGTGGGCGCGCCGCCGATTGGCCGGCCTTGGCGCACGCGATTAAACTCAGGGCTTCCAGCAATGGCTCGGGAGCCTGCCCATGGACTGTCTGTTCTGCAAGATCGTCGCCGGTGAGATTCCGGCGCGCAAGCTCTACGAGGACGATCAGCTCGTCGCCTTCCACGATATCGGCCCGCAGGCGCCGGTGCATTTTCTGGTGATCCCCAAGCGCCACATCGCCACCCTCACCGACCTCACCGAAACCGACAAGGCGCTGGCCGGCCACCTGCTGTACACCGCCCAGCAGCTGGCCAGCGAGCAGGGCTGCGCCGAGGGCTTTCGCCTGGTGATGAACTGCAACGAGCTGGGCGGACAGACCGTCGGCCACATCCATATGCACGTGCTCGGCCAGCGCCAGCTGCACTGGCCGCCGGGCTGATGCGCCAGTCGGTCGCGGCGGCGAGGCGCACTCACCGCCGCGCTTTGCAGTAAACTGGCGCCTTCGTGTTCCCCGGAGGTGCCCCATGGCCAGCGAACGCCAGTACTCCCCAGTCGACCGCCTGCTGCTGCAGGCCGATGCCGCCCTGCGCACCCTGCTGCCGTTCAGCGGCGCCTCGAGCCGTCCCTCGCCGGCCATCGTGGAGAACGAGGCCGAGCTGTCCAGCGAGGAAACCCGCCATATCGCCGGGCTGATGCGCATCAACCATACCGGCGAGGTCTGCGCCCAGGCGCTGTACCAGGGTCAGGCGCTGACCGCCAAGCTGCCGCAGGTGCGCAGCGCCATGGAGCAGGCCGCCGATGAGGAGATCGATCACCTGGCCTGGTGCGAGCAGCGTATCCGCGAGCTCGGCAGCCAGCCGAGCCTGCTCAACCCGCTGTTCTACGGCCTGTCGTTCGGCGTCGGCGCGGTGGCCGGGCTGGTCAGCGACAAGGTCAGCCTGGGCTTCGTCGCCGCCACCGAGGATCAGGTGTGCAAGCACCTGGACGAGCATCTGGAGCAGATTCCCGAGCGCGACGCCAAGTCGCGGGCGATTCTCCAGCAGATGCGCATCGACGAGCAGCAGCACGCCGACAGCGCCCTGGATGCCGGCGGCCTGCGCTTTCCCGCACCGGTCAAGCTGGGCATGACCCTGCTGTCCAAGGTAATGACCAAGAGCACCTATCGCATCTGAACGAACAAGGGCGCCGATTGGCGCCCTTGTCGTTTGCAGCGAAGCGATTCAGCCCAGCTCGATGATTTCGTAGTCATGGCTGATAGCCACCCCGGCACGGCCGAGCATGATCGAGGCCGAGCAGTACTTCTCCGCCGACAGCTCCACCGCGCGCTTGACCTGGGCCTCTTTCAACCCGCGGCCTTTGACCACGAAATGCAGGTGGATCTTGGTGAACACCTTGGGCTCCTCACCGGCGCGCTCGGCGTCGAGGAACACCTCGCAGCTCTCCACCGGCTGGCGCGACTTGCGCAGAATGCTGACCACGTCGAAGTTGCTGCAACCGCCGAGGCCGACCAGCAGCATCTCCATCGGGCGAATGCCCAGGTTGCGGCCACCGGCGTCCGGCGGACCGTCCATCACCACGGCATGGCCGCTGCCGGACTCGCCGAGAAACAGGGCTTCGCCGGCCCACTGCACACGCGCTTTCATCGATCCAGACTCCCTCGGTTGCAAAGGTTCGCAGGTTAGCACAGGCGCCGAGCGAACCGATGGGCGGCCAGCGCGCTAAAGTTCCCCGGCGTTGTGTTAGCCAGGTCGCAAAAAACGCCCTAGTCATAGTATGTCTGTTAAGCTGGCGCCGGATTGCTGGCACACTGGTACGGATAACCAATAAGAAATTGCCTGTTGGACAAAGGCTTATCTTTTTTATATTCGGGACTCGGGCATGGTCGCTATTACCCTTACACCTAAAATCAAGAACCTCGACAAGCTCCTCGCACACTGTCACCGCCGCCGTTACACGGCGAAAAGCACCATCATCTATGCGGGCGACCGCTGCGAAACCCTGTTCTTCATCGTCAAGGGCTCGGTCACCATCCTGATCGAAGACGACGATGGCCGCGAAATGATCATCGCCTACCTCAACGCCGGCGACTTCTTCGGCGAGATGGGCCTGTTCGAGAAGGACGGCGCGGAGAAGGAACGCAGCGCCTGGGTACGCGCCAAGACCGAATGTGAAGTGGCGGAGCTGAGCTACGCCAAGTTCCGCGAACTGACCCAGCAGGATCCGGACATCCTCTACGCCCTCGGCAGCCAGATGGCCGAACGCCTGCGCAACACCACGCGCAAGGTCGGCGACCTGGCCTTTCTCGACGTCACCGGCCGCGTCGCCCGCACCCTGCTCGACCTGTGCAAGCAGCCCGACGCCATGACCCACCCGGACGGCATGCAGATCAAGATCACCCGCCAGGAGATCGGCCGCATCGTCGGCTGTTCGCGGGAGATGGTCGGCCGCGTGCTCAAGGCCCTGGAGGAACAGGGCCTGGTTCACGTCAAGGGCAAGACCATGGTGGTCTTCGGCACCCGCTGATAAACAGCGCGTATAAAAAAGCCGGCAGGGATGCCGGCTTTTTTATACGCGTGGGTGTCAATCGGGATCCTTGCCGATCACCGCCGGCCGCCCGCGCTCGGGAAAGAACAGGCGCTGCAGTTCGCCGCCCGGGCTCTCGGCGCGCATAAAGGCCTCGCCGACCAGGAAGGCGTAGACCTCGTTGATCTCCATCAGCTCGACGTCGGCGCGGTTGAGAATGCCGCTCTCGGTCACCACCAGGCGCTCGCGCGGAATGCGCGGCAGCAGGTCCAGGGTGGTTTCCAGGGACACCTCGAAGCTGTGCAGGTTGCGGTTGTTGATGCCCAGCAGCGGCGTGTCCAGGGTCTTCAGCGCGCGCTCCAGCTCGTCGCCGTCATGCACCTCGACCAGCACGTCGAGGCCGACGTCCTTGGCCACCGCCGCCAGCTCGGCCATGCGTCCGTCGTCCAGGCAGGCGACGATCAGCAGCACGCAGTCGGCGCCGAGGGCGCGGGCCTCGACGATCTGGTAGGGATCGACCATAAAGTCCTTGCGGATCACCGGCAGCGCACAGGCCGCGCGGGCCTGCTGCAGGTACGCATCGGCGCCCTGGAAGAAGTCGATATCGGTGAGCACCGACAGGCAGGTGGCGCCGCCGGCCTCGTAGCTGCGGGCGATATCGGCCGGCACGAAGTCGGCGCGCAACACGCCCTTGCTCGGCGAGGCCTTCTTGATCTCGGCGATCACCGCCGGCTGCTTGCGCGCGGCCTGCTCGAGCAGCGCGCGGGCGAAGCCACGCGGC
>NZ_AVOF01000138.1:0-7910 GCF_000465935.2 Pseudomonas sp. EGD-AK9 | reverse complement strand
GCAGCTGTCCGGCGGCCAGCGCCAGCGTGTGGCCCTGGCCCGCGCCCTGGTCAATCGCCCGCGCGTGCTGCTGCTCGATGAGCCGCTGGGCGCACTAGACCTCAAGCTGCGCGAGCAGATGCAGGGCGAGCTGAAGAAGCTGCAGCGCCAGCTCGGCATCACCTTCATCTTCGTCACCCACGACCAGGGCGAGGCGCTGTCCATGTCCGACCGGGTGGCGGTGTTCAACAGGGGCCGCATCGAGCAGGTCGACACCCCGCGCAACCTGTACATGAACCCGGCCAGCGCCTTCGTCGCCGAGTTCGTCGGCACCAGCAACGTGCTCAAGGGCGAGCTGGCCGTACGCGTCGGCGGCTCGTCGCGCCCGCTGTCGATCCGTCCGGAACATGTGCGCCTGGTGGCCAGTGGCGGCAGCCTGCCGAACGGCGACGAGGTGGAGATCAGCGGCCTGCTGCACGACATCCAGTACCTGGGCGCCGCCACCCGCTACGAGCTGCAGCTGGACAACGGGCAGAACTTCGCCGTCAGCCAGGCCAACAACCAGTGGGGCGTCGGCGATGCGCCCTGCCAGCCGGGCCAGCGCGTCACCGCGCGCTGGGCCCGCGCGGCCATGGTCGCCCTGCGCGAGGAGGCCTGAGATGAACCAGGCCCTCGCCCTGCAGGCGGACGGCGGCGGACCGCTGCGCCGGCTGTCCAGCCTGCTCTACCGCAAGCCGACGCTGTACCTGGCGCTGCTGCTGATTCCGCCGCTGCTATGGTTCGGCGCGATCTACCTGGGCTCGCTGCTGACCCTGCTGTGGCAGGGCTTCTACACCTTCGACGACTTCAGCATGACAGTCACCCCCAACGTCACGCTGGCCAATTTCAAGGCGCTGTTCCAGGCCGCCAACTTCGACATCATCCTGCGCACCCTGACGATGGCCGTGGCGGTGTCGCTGGCCGCCGGACTGCTGGCCTTCCCCATCGCCTACTACATGGCGCGCTACACCGACGGCAAGACCAAGGCCTTCTTCTACATCGCGGTGATGCTGCCGATGTGGGCCAGCTACATCGTCAAGGCCTACGCCTGGACCCTGCTGCTGGCCAAGGGCGGGGTGGCCATGTGGTTCGTCCAGGCGCTGCACCTGCAGCCCGTGCTGGAGCTGATCCTCGGCATCCCCGGTGTCGGCGGCAACACCCTGTCGACCTCGCACCTGGGGCGCTTCCTGGTGTTCGTCTACATCTGGCTGCCGTTCATGATCCTGCCGATCCAGGCGTCACTGGAACGCCTGCCGCCGTCGCTGCTGCAGGCCTCGGCGGACCTCGGCGCCAGGCCGCGGCAGACCTTCATGCAGGTGATCCTGCCACTGTCGATCCCGGGCATCGCCGCCGGCTCGATCTTCACCTTCAGCCTGACCCTCGGCGACTACATCGTGCCGCAGCTGGTGGGGCCGCCCGGCTACTTCATCGGCAGCATGGTCTACGCCCAGCAGGGCGCGATCGGCAACATGCCGATGGCCGCCGCCTTCACCCTGGTGCCGATCGTGCTGATCGCCGTCTACCTGTCCATCGTCAAGCGTCTGGGGGCCTTCGATGCACTCTGAGCAAGCTTCCCTCGGCCTGAAGCTGGCCGCCTGGGGCGGGCTGGTGTTCCTGCACTTCCCTATCCTGATCATCTTCCTCTACGCCTTCAACACCGAGAGCGCCGGCTTCAGCTTCCCGCCCAAGGGTCTGACCCTGGACTGGTTCAGCGTGGCCTTCGCCCGCGCCGACGTGCTCGAAGCCATCGTGCTGTCGCTCAAGGTGGCGGCCATCGCCACGCTGATCGCCATGCTCCTCGGCACCCTGGCCGCGGCGGCGCTGTGGCGGCGCGACTTCTTCGGCAAGGAGAGCGTGTCGCTGCTGCTGATCCTGCCGATCGCCCTGCCCGGCATCGTCACCGGCATCGCCCTGCTCTCGGCGTTCAAGACCTTCGGCATCGAGCCGGGCCTGCTGACCATCGTCATCGGCCACGCCACCTTCTGCGTGGTGATCGTCTACAACAACGTCATCGCCCGCTTCCGCCGCACCAGCTACAGCCTGATCGAGGCCAGCATGGACCTGGGCGCCGACGGCTGGCAGACCTTCCGCTACATCGTCCTGCCCAACCTCGGCTCGGCCCTGCTGGCCGGCGGCATGCTGGCCTTCGCCCTGTCCTTCGACGAGATCATCGTCACCACCTTCACCGCCGGCCACGAGAAGACCCTGCCGATCTGGCTGCTCAACCAGCTGTCGCGCCCGCGCGACGTACCGGTGACCAACGTGGTCGCCATGCTGGTGATGCTGGTGACCATGCTGCCGATCCTCGCCGCCTACTACCTGACCAAGGGTGGCGAGGGCGTGGCCGGCAGCGGCAAGTAGCGCCCCCCTTTCCTGCAACCCGACGACACGAGGTTCTAGCGATGCAAACCAAACTGCTGATCAACGGCGAACTGGTCGCCGGCCTGGGCGCCGCCCAACCCGTGCTCAACCCCTCGCTGGGCAGCACCCTGGTACAGATTCCCGAGGCCAGCGCCGAGCAGATCGACGCGGCCGTGCGCGCCGCCGATGCCGCCTTCGACGACTGGTCGCAGACCACCCCCGGCCAGCGCTCCGCCCTGCTCCTGGCCCTGGCCGACGCCATCGATGCCAATGCCGACGAGCTGGCCCGCCTGGAGTCGCAGAACTGCGGCAAGCCTTACGCCGCCGCGCGGGGCGACGAGCTGCCGGCCATCGCCGACGTGTTCCGCTTCTTCGCCGGCGCCGCGCGCTGCCTGCAGGGTTCCGCCGCCGGCGAGTACCTGCCCGGCCACACCTCGATGATCCGCCGCGACCCGATCGGCGTGGTCGCCTCCATCGCCCCCTGGAACTACCCGCTGATGATGGCCGCCTGGAAGCTGGCCCCGGCCCTGGCTGCCGGCAACTGCGTGGTGCTCAAGCCTTCCGAGCAGACCCCGCTGACCGCCCTGCGCCTGGGTCAGCTGATCGCCGCCATCTTCCCAGCCGGCGTGGTCAACATCGTGTTCGGCCGTGGTGCCGCCGTCGGCGAGCCCCTGGTCAACCACGAGAAGGTGCGCATGGTGTCGCTGACCGGCTCGATCCCCACCGGCGCGAAGATCATCGCCGGCACCGCGGCCTCGGTGAAGCGCATGCACATGGAGCTGGGCGGCAAGGCGCCGGTGATCATCTTCGACGACGCCGACATCGACGCCGCCGTCGAGGGCATCCGTACCTTCGGCTTCTACAACGCCGGCCAGGACTGCACCGCCGCCTGCCGCATCTATGCGCAGAAAGGCGTCTACGAGAAATTCGTCGCCGCCCTCGGCGCCGCAGTCGGCTCGATCAAGCACGGCCTGCAGGACGACGCAGGCACCGAGCTCGGTCCGCTGATCACCGAGGTGCACCGCCAGCGCGTGGCCGGCTTCGTCGAGCGCGCCACGGCGCAGTCGCACATCGAGGTGGTCACCGGCGGCAAGGCCCCGGCCGGCAACGGCTTCTTCTTCCTGCCCACGGTACTGGCCGACGCCCGGCAGAGCGACGAGATCGTCTGCCGCGAAGTGTTCGGCCCGGTGGTCTCGGTCACCCCGTTCGACGACGAGGCGCAGGCCCTGGCCTGGGCCAACGCCTCCGACTACGGCCTGGCCAGTTCGGTGTGGACCCGCGACGTCGGCCGCGCCCATCGCCTGTCGGCGCGCCTGCAGTACGGCTGCACCTGGGTCAACACCCACTTCATGCTGGTCAGCGAGATGCCGCATGGCGGCCTCAAGCTCTCCGGCTATGGCAAGGACATGTCCATGTACGGCCTGGAGGACTACACCGCCCTCCGCCACGTGATGATCAAGCACTGATCTGAGCGCCGCGCGCTTGGCCGGGCGTTGTTGGCCAGAACCTCGAAATGCTCATGTACTCCAGTACATTGCGCTTTCTCGGCTCTGGCCGACTAGCCCGCCTGGCGCGCGCGACGCCCAGATCGCTCCGATGTTTCTCAACCGAAAACCAGCTGGAGCAACGACAATGAAAACCGCACTGCGCAGCATCGCTTTCCTCGCCCTCGGCGCCCTCGCCGGCCTGGCCCAGGCGGCCGACGACGCCAAGGCCCTGGTCGACGGCTACATGGCTGCCTGGAACGCCCACGACGCCGATAAGGCCGCGACCTTCCTGGCCGAGGACGCGGTGTATTTCGACGCCACCGTCGGCACTCCGCAGAACGGCAAGGCCGCCGCCCGCGACAACGTGATCAAGGTGTTCATCGGCGCGGTGCCGGACCTCAAATGGGAGATGACCAGCGCGCCCATCGTCGGCGCCGACGGCATCGCCTTCCAGTGGAAGTTCAGCGGCACCAACAGCGGCGCCTGGAGCGCCGAGACCCCGGCCACCGGCAAGCCGCTGTCGTTCGAGGGTGTCAGTTTCATCCGCATCAAGGACGGCAAGATCGCCTACCAGGGCGACTACTACGACGCCCTGGGATTCAACAAGCAACTGGGTTGGTAAAACCGCTGCGGCGCCCGGCCGGCGGGCGCCGTCTCACCCACTACTCGCCGATATCCTCGTGCCACGGCTCGGGACGGGCGGCGATGAAGTCCTCCAGCTGCACGCCGCGCTCACGCAGCAGCGCCTCCTCGCCGAGGAAGGTGCGGTTCTCGCCGATCACCACCCGCGAGGATGGCGCCGCTGCACATGACGCAGGGCGACAGGGTGGTGTAGAGCACCGCCTCGCGGTAGATGCGGGCCGGCATTCTCGAGGGCATCCATCTCGCCGTGGCAGATGGCGCTGCCCTGCTGCACCCGGCGATTGTGGCCACGGCCGATGATGCGGCCGCCATGCACTATCACCGAGCCGATGGGAATGCCACCCTCGGCCAGGCCCAGGCGGGCCTCGTCGAGGGCGGCTTGCATGCAGGGGTCCATCACGTCGAAGTTCCCCCTGGACGGCGCCTCAGCACGGGGCGATATGCGCCACCAGCAGCTGCACGCTCTCGTTGCCGCGGAACTCGTTGAGGTCGAGCTTGTAGGCCAGCTCGGCCCAGCGCAGCGTCGGGTTGGGCCAGACCTCGCGGTCGATATTGAAGGCGATGCCGTCGAGCTGCACGCTGCCGCATTCGGTCTTGAGCACCAGCTTGAGGTGACGTTCGCCGACGATGCGTTGCTGGACGATCTGGAACACACCATGAAACAGCGGCTCGGGGAAATGCTGGCCCCAGGGCCCGGCATTGCGCAGGGCGCGGGCCAGCTCCAGGTGGAACTCGGTGGCGTCGAGCTGGCCGTCGGATAGCAGACGACCGGTCAGGTCGTCCTCGCTGAGCTGGCGGCGCACCTCGGCGTCGAAGGCGGCGGCGAAGGTGCCGAAATTTTCCTGCGGCAGCGACAGGCCGGCGGCCATGGCGTGCCCGCCGAACTTGCTGATCAGCCCCGGGTGTTTGGCCGCCACGGCGTCCAGTGCATCGCGGATATGCAGCCCCGGCACCGAGCGCGCCGAGCCCTTGAGCAGGCCGTCGCCGGCATCGGCGAAAGCGATGGCCGGGCGGTGGTAACGCTCCTTGAGGCGCGAGGCGAGGATGCCGATCACCCCCTGGTGCCAGTCGGCCTCGAACAGGCACAGGCCGAACGGCATGTCCTGCAGCGGCAAGTCCTTGAGCTGGGCCAGGGCCTCGCGCTGCATGCCCTGCTCGATGGCCTTGCGGTCCTGGTTGAGCTGATCGAGCTGCACCGCCATGTCGCGGGCCAGCGCCTCGTCGTCGCACAGCAGGCATTCGATGCCCAGGCTCATGTCGTCCAGGCGCCCCGCCGCGTTCAGCCGCGGGCCGAGGATGAAGCCGAGGTCGGTGGAGGTGATGCGCCGATGGTCGCGCCCGGCGACTTCGAGGATCGCCCGCAGCCCAGGTCGCGCCCGCCCGGCACGAATGCGCGCCAGGCCCTGGTGGACCAGGATGCGGTTGTTGGCGTCCAGCGGCACCACGTCGGCGACGCTGCCCAGGGCCACCAGGTCGAGCAGCTCGCCCAGGTTCGGCTCGGCGCGGCTGGCGAACCAGCCCAGCTCGCGCAGGCGCGCACGCAGCGCCAGCAGCACGTAGAACATCACCCCGACGCCGGCCATGGCCTTGCTCGGGAACTCGCAGCCCGGCTGGTTGGGATTGACGATGGCGTCGGCCGCCGGCAGCTCCGCCCCCGGCAGGTGGTGGTCGGTGACCAGCACCCTGAGCCCGGCGGCCTTGGCCGCGGCAACGCCGTCGACGCTGGAGATGCCGTTGTCCACCGTCAGCAGCAGGTCGGGCTGGCGCTGCAGCGCCACCGCGACGATTTCCGGGGTCAGGCCGTAGCCGTATTCGAAGCGGTTCGGCACCAGGTAATCGACATGCGCGGCGCCGAGCAGGCGCAGGCCGAGCACGCCGACCGAGCTGGCGGTGGCACCGTCGGCATCGAAGTCGCCGACGATGAGGATGCGCTGGCGCTGCTCCAGCGCCTCGACCAGCAACTGCACCGCCGCCTCGATGCCCTTGAGCTGCTGATAGGGGATCAACCGCGCCAGGCCCTTGTCCAGCTCCTCGGCGGACTGCACGCCGCGGGCGGCATAGAGGCGGGTCAGCAGCGGCGGCAGGTTGCCCAGGTCGGGCAGTTGCACGGGCAGCGGGCGAAGGTCGATGCGCATCAATCGGATTCCGGCATGGCGGCGCGCGCCATCGTGGGCGCAGGCAACGGGGTCAAGGCCAAGCGGCGGCGCTGGGCACGGCCCCTGCGCCCGGCCGCCCGGGCCGCGAGTCGGCAAGCATACAGCAAAGCAGCCCGGCCACGGCTTGCGAGCGGCCGCTGGCCTCTCTCAGAATGAAGGCGACCTTTCCATCCGCCGGCCCCAGGCCCAGGCAAGCCGCCAGAGGACACCGATGCACCGTCCCTTCCCCGTCGCCGAGCTCGCCGCCCACCGCCCCGTCCCGGGGATGCGGAGCCTGCGGCCATGACCCCGCGCATCGAGGTGGTCGGCATCGACTGCCTGATCCTGCGCCTGTTCGAGCGGATCGAGGAAAGCAACATGCCCTGGCTGCTGGCCGCCGGCGAACGGCTGCGCGCCGCCTTCGGTCCGGCGCTGGTGGACCTGGTGCCCTCCTACACCACCCTGCTGCTGCACTACGACCTGCAGCAGCTGGACGACCGCCAGGCCCGCGCGCGGATCGCGCAGGCCTTCGAAAACCTCTCTCCGCAGGCCGATACCAAGGGCCGCGAGTTGCAGATTCCGGTGTGGTACCACCCCAGCGTCGGCCCCGAGCTGGCGCTGCTCGGCCAGCGCAGCGGGCTGGGCATCGGCGGCGTGATCGAGCGCCACAGTGCACACAGCTACCAGGTATTCGCCCTGGGTTTCGCCCCCGGCTTCGCCTTTATGGGGCTGGTCGACGAATGCCTGGCCAGCCCGCGCCTGAGCACCCCGCGCCAGCGCGTCGCGGCCGGCAGCCTGGGCATCGCCGATCGCCAGACCGCGATCTACCCGCTGGTCTCACCCGGCGGCTGGAACCTGATCGGGCGCAGCCCGAGCCAACTGTTCGACCGCCGGCTGGACGGCTACAGCCTGCTGCGCCCGGGCGACCGGGTGCGTTTCGTGGCCATCGAGCGCGACGAGTTCGTGCGCCTGGGCGGCGACGACAGCCCCTTCGAGGAGACGCCATGAGCCTGTTGATCGAACGCAGCGGCGCCCTCGCCAGCCTGCAGGACGGCGGCCGCTTCGGCGTGCGCCACCTCGGCGTGACCCAGGGCGGCAGCGCCGACTGGTGCTCGCACCACTGGGCCAACTGGCTGCTGGGCAACCCGCTGGCGGCGCCGGTGGTGGAGATCGTCCTGGGTAATTTCGAGCTGCTCGCCGAGCGCGACAGCTGCCTGGCGCTGACCGGCGCCGACCTCGGCGCCAGCCTCGACGACCAGGCGCTGGC
>NZ_AVOF01000137.1:0-7941 GCF_000465935.2 Pseudomonas sp. EGD-AK9 | reverse complement strand
GAAGGGATCGTCCGGCGCTATCGACTCGGGCCAGGGCTTGAGCGGCTGGTCGCGGTCATCGCCAGGTTCGTGCTCGGCGAGGACGCGCTCGTCGACGACCGGCACCTCGTCGTCCAGCTCGGCGAAGGCGCTGTCGTCCTGTTCGTCCGGGTAGGCGTCGCTGTCGGCGAAGGCGGGTTCGTCGTCGAACTCCGGCTCGGGCTCCGGCTTTTCCGGCACCAGACGGGACTGCAGCTGGCGCGCCAGGTCGCCGATCTCGTCGTTGCGCCCGGCGCCGGGGGCGGGGTCGTCCGGGTCGCGCAGCCACAGGCGCAGCTGCAGCAGCGGGGTGGAGATATGCCGGCCCAGGCGCATGCTCAGCGACAGGGTCAGGGCCAGCAGGATCAGGCTGAGGATGCCCATGCTCTGCAGGCTGATGGTCATCGGCTGCTGGAACTGGCGCATGTCCAGGCTGATGCGCAGCTGCCCGGCGATCACCTCCTGGAAGGTGATGGGCGTGGAGTACAGCCCTTCGCTCTCGCCCAGCACGCTGCGCGTCGGCCGTGCGCCGGCCTCGGCGAGGATGCGGTTGTCCACGCTGTAGATGGCGGCGTGGGCCACCAGCGGGTTCTTCGCCAGGTTGTTCAGCAGCACGTTGAGGCTGAGGATGTCGTTGGACACCAGCAGTTCGGTGGCCGAGCTGGCGGTCTGGGTGATCAGGCTCTGGCCGAGGGCATCGGCCTGCTGCTGCATGGCCTGCTTGAACTGCATGCCCATGACCCAGGCGTAGATCAGCATGGCCAGCGCCACCAGCAGCAGGCTGTGGCTGGCGATGCGCAGGATCAGGGGCACGCGCCGCTGGCGCAGGGCGTGGAAGATCAGCAGGAAGAAATTATCGGGTTTGACGGGCGCGGGCCGGTTCACAGAGCACGGCTCTTGTCGACTGAAGTTGCCGCGCAGTATAGCGGTCGCCCCGTGCCGGGCAAAGCGGCGAGCAGGCCGCTGAAAAACTACCTACGTTGGCAATGCTGCGTTAAAAGCGGCCTCAAAATGCTCATTTACAGCACGTAAACTCCGCTTTTTCGGCCGCTTTTGCCTTGCCTTGTCTTGCCTGCCTCGCCTACGTTTTTCAGCGGCCTGCGAGCGTGCCCGTCCGGCGCGGAACTGGGTAGAATGTGCGCCTTTTCCTCGGCCTGGCGGTCGTTCGCCGCCTCATGCCTCTCAATCGTCTGCCCCGGAGGGTGCGCCTTGCGCGAAATCGTCCTGATCAACATCACCGGCGAAGACCGCCCCGGTCTCACCGCCGCCATCACCGGCGTGCTGGCCCAGGGCGGGGTGAATATCCTCGACATCGGCCAGGCGGTGATCCACGACACCCTGTCGTTCGGCATCCTCATCGAGATACCCGACAACGCCCGCGCCCAGTCGGTGCTCAAGGAAGTGTTGTTCACCGGCTACGAGCTGGATCAGCAGGTGCGCTTTACCCCGGTCTCGGAGGAGGATTACCGGCAGTGGGTGGGCGGCCAGGGCAAGGCCCGGCATATCGTCACCCTGCTGACGCGCAAGGTCACTGCCGAGCAGCTGCAGCGGGTCAGCGCCATCACCGCCAAGTACGGCCTGAATATCGACCATATCGACCGCCTGTCCGGACGCATGCCGCTGGACATGCCGGCCGAGCAGGGCAAGGGCTGCATCGAGTTCTCGGTGCGCGGCGAGCCGGCCGACCCGGCGGCGCTGCGTGCCGAGTTCCTCAGCGTGGCGCAGGAACTCAACGTCGATATCGCCTTCCAGCGCGACTCGGTGTTCCGCCGCAATCGCCGCCTGGCGGTGTTCGACATGGATTCGACGCTGATCGAGGCCGAGGTGATCGACGAGCTGGCCAAGGCCGCCGGCGTCGGCGAGCAGGTGGCCGAGATCACCGAGCGGGCCATGCGCGGCGAGCTGGATTTCGCCGCCAGCTTCAGGGAGCGCCTGGGCCTGCTCAAGGGCCTGTCCGAGGACGTGCTGGAGGAAATCGGCGCCTCGCTGCGCCTGACCGAGGGCGCCGAGACGCTGTTCACCGAACTGGGGCGCCTGGGCTACAAGACCGCCATCCTCTCCGGCGGCTTCACCTACTTCGCCAAGCAGCTGCAGGCCAAGCTGGGCATCGACTACGTGTTCGCCAACGAGCTGCAGATCGAAGACGGCAAGGTCACCGGCGTGGCGGTGGAGCCCATAGTCGACGCCCAGCGCAAGGCCGACCTGCTGCGTCAGCTGGCCGAGCGCGAAGGCCTGCAGCTGGAGCAGACCATCGCTGTCGGCGACGGCGCCAACGACCTGCCGATGCTCGGCCTGGCCGGTCTCGGCGTGGCCTTTCGCGCCAAGCCGCTGGTCAAACAGTCGGCCAAGCAGGCGATCTCCACCCTGGGCCTGGACGGCATCCTCTACCTGCTCGGCTTTCGCGACCGCGAAGGCCAGGAGTAACAGCGTCGCCCAGAAAAAAGCCGCCCTTCGAGGCGGCTTTTTCGTTGCGGCGCGGGTTACTCGTCGCCGGCGGAGAAGTCGTAGTCCATCGACTGGCTCGGCCCCTGCAGGTAGTAGCCCTGGATGAAGTTGACCCCGGCCTGCCAGAGGGTCGCCAGCACGCTGGCGCTCTCGACGAAGGGCACTATGGTCAGCTTGGCCTGGGCGTGCAGGCTGCTCAGCAGGGTCTTCAGCGCTTCCTGGTTGTCGGCGTTACCCAGCTCCTGGGAGAAGGAGCCGTCGATCTTGACGAAGTCCACCTGCAGGTGCTTGAGCGTGTTGAAGGGGTTGAGCGCGCAGCCGAACTGGCTCAGCGCCACCTTGCAGTGCAGCTCGGCCAGACCCTGGGTCAGCACCTTGGCCTGTTTCAGGTAGGCGATGGCATCCGGTTCGCTGAACTGGAACACCAGCGCGTCGGACGGCAGGCGCGCCGCCTTGAGCGCCACGCTGAGCCAGGGCAGCAGGGTCTGGTCCTGCAGGCTGGCGCTGGACAGGTGGACGAACAGGCGGGTGTTGTGGCCCTTGGCGCGGTGGTCGGCGAGCAGCTTGATCGAGTTGAGGACCACCCAGCGATCGATCTTCTCGCCCAGGCCGGCATCCTTGGCGGCGGCGAGAAACTCGGTCGGCGGCACTTCCTCGCCCTGCGGGCTGAGCAGGCGCAGCAGCACCTCGTAGTGCTCGTGGGCGTCGCCGCGCAGGCTGATGATCGGCTGGAACAGCAGGCGGAAGCTGTTGTTCTCCAGCGCCTGCTGCACCATCGCCAGCAGGTTGCCGCGGTTGGCCGCGGCGGCCAGTTCGTCGGCCGGGTTGAACAGCTTCAGCGCATTGCCCTCGGCCAGCTCGTCGGCGCAGCGGTGGGCGCGGTCGATGACTGCCTGGGCCTTGGCGGTCTTCTCGCTGAGGCCGGCGACGCCGATCGACAGGCTGGTCTGCACCGTGCGGCCGTTGACGTCGAACATGTGCCCTTCGACCTTCTTTAGCAGCGCGGCGAGGCTGTCCTCGCACTGTTCGGGCGTCTGCCCCGGCAGCAGGGCGGCGAACACGTCGTCGCCGAAGCGCGCCAGCTGGGTGTCGGCGGCGAAGTGCGCGCGCAGCAGGCCGGTCAGGTCGGTGAGCAGCAGGTCGATGCCGGCCAGGCCGATCTCGCCCTGCAGGCCGGCGTAGCGGTCGACGCGGATATAGGCCAGGGCGGACGGCTGCCCGGCGTTGACCGCGCGCTCGGCGGCGGCGTCCA
This sequence comes from Pseudomonas sp. EGD-AK9, assembly GCF_000465935.2. Taxonomy (NCBI): domain Bacteria; kingdom Pseudomonadati; phylum Pseudomonadota; class Gammaproteobacteria; order Pseudomonadales; family Pseudomonadaceae; genus Pseudomonas; species Pseudomonas sp. EGD-AK9. The sequence goes on along the minus strand of NZ_AVOF01000137.1, from coordinate 4,226 downwards.
TCAGCTCGAGGAAATGGTTGCGGTTGAACAGGCCGGTGACCAGGTCCTGGCTGCTGATCTCGCGCAGCTTCTCCTCCAGCTCGGCGTTGGAGGTCTCGGCGCGGATCACCACCTGGATGCACGGCTCGCCGTCGTAGGTGGCCGGGGAGAAGCTCATCTGTGCGGCGAAGCTGCTGCCGTCGGCGCGCACGCCCTGACAGGCCAGCTCGGCATTGCCCTCGGCGCTCTGGTAGTTCTTCAGGAAGTCCTTGAACGCGCCCTGATCGGCACTGGCGATCAGGTCGATCATCGGCATGCCTTCCAGTTCTTCGCCGTCCTCGTACCTGAACAGCTCCAGGTAGGCGCGGTTGGCGTAGATGTGCATGCCGTCGTGGACGTAGGTGATGGCGTCCACCGAGCTTTCCAGCAGCAGCTGGCAGCGCTTTTCCGCCTCGCGCAGGGCCACTTCGGCGGCGCGGCGGGCGCGGCGTTCCTCGAGGTTGGCCAGCTCGCGCTTGGCCACCAGCACCAGGCGCTCGTCCTCACCCTGCGGCAGGGCGTCCTGCGCGCCGAACAGCAGCGCCTCGGTGATGAGTTCGGAATCGTTGCCCTCGACCAGCTGCAGCACCGGGATGTCCTTGGCCTGGCGGCGAATGGCGCCGATCGCCTCGCCGGGGTCGAGCTGCTCGCTGCTCGGTGCGCAGATCAGCAGATCCCAGGTCTGTTGCAGGGTCTCGGCGAGGTCATCGCTGGAGCTAAGGCGGTGCACGCGGGTGGCGTGTCCGGCATTGCGGAACAGACTGACCAGGCGCTCGGCTTCGTTCTGCGAATCCTCGAGAATCAGCAGGCGGATGGTTTTCTTTTCGATGGCCATAGGATGGGGTCAATACCGCGCCGAACGGGCGCGAAAAGGCGACAAATGGTGAGTTGGCCGCAGCCTACAGCGACTTCCAGAGTGAGTCAAAATCTTCCTCCCCGGCCGGTTTCTGGCTTTGCGAGGCTGTGACCGGCTTCCCGGCGGCGCCTTCTTTGGCACCGACGCGGTGATACTCGAACTGGTTGAAGCTGCCGGTACTGGCCTGTTTGCGGGTCAGCACCGCGCGGTGTTCCTCGCCGTGGTCGTTGATCAGCACCTTGCTGCCTTCCTGGAACGGCAGGCGCGGCGTGATCAGGCTGGCCGGGCGCGAGATGGCGCTGATCTCCGGCAGCAGCAGAGCGCGCAGGTACTGGCTGTTCTGCTCGGCCTTGCGCACCAGTTGCAGGCCGCAGGAGCGGGCATGCGGAGCGATCAGCTCGATGCCCATCTGCGTGCCGCCGCCGCGCACCTGGCGGATCCAACGCACGATGGCCACGCTCCAGCCCTGGCTGGGACTGTCCTGCACGCCGAGCAGTTCGCCGGCCTGCAACTGGGCGGGCACTTCCTTGGCCCAGGACAGGCAGTAGCCGCCGGGGCTGTGGTTGACGATGGCCAGCGCGTAAGTGGGATAGCTTTCATTGCTGCTTTCCGGCTCGGCGGGCTGCTCGCCGGTACTGACCTTGCTGTACTGGATTTCTTCGAAGTGGAAGTCGCTGCCGATGCGCTGCGCGTCGAAGGCGTTGGCCCAGACGTCCGGGGCGCCGGTCGCGGGCTTGAACACCGCGGCGCCGGCCTCGCTGGGGCGCTTGAGCACCTCGCCGAAGGACTGTTCGCCGGCGAGGAAGAAATGCAGCGCACTCATGCCGATGCACAGGGTCAGGTTGCCGCGGCCGCTGGTGCGCTGGAAGGTGCGCTCGGCGATATCGCCCCAGGCGGCACCGACGTGTTGCAGCAGGTCCAGGCTCATGCCTTCGGGCACCGGCAGGCGCGATCTGGGCCGGTCCTCCTCTGGCAGCAGCAGGTATTCCCTGATCGCGTCCACCAGCGGCTGCGGGTCGATGCCCAGCAGGTTGTGCAGTTCGTTGTCGGGGTACAGCGACTTGTAGCGCGGCGGGCCGTCCACCTGCGGGGAGAGTACGAACAGGCTGCTCGGCAGGTCGCCGGCCTGCAGGCTGACCAGTGCGCTCCAGGGCTCCAGCGCTTCGGCCAGGCGGGCGATGCCGTGCTGGCGCATCTGGTTGGTGCGCGCGCAGCCAAGCAGCAGGGCGATCAGGTAGCACTGCTCGGTGCTCAGGGCGGGCGAATGGCGCGCCAGCGGGTCGCGGATCGCCTGGCGCTGCAGGCGCTGCTCACTGGCGATCTGATACAGCTGGTGCAGTTCCAGCCACAGGCCTTCGGGCACCGGGCAGTACAGCTGGCTGGCGCGGATCAGCGGGTTGCACAGGCTGTGGCTGGCGCGCTGCAGGGCAACGGCGAGCAGCTGGTCGCGCTCCTTGCCGCTGCGCGCCATGGCCCGCGAGATGATCAGCTTGTAGCCGACGGCCAGGTGGTTCTGCAGCGCCTGGCACAGGTTGGCGACCTTGCGCGGGCGCTCGTCGAGGACGATGGCCTGGTTGAGGAAGTGGCGTTCCAGGTGCTGGCAGACGAAGTGCACTTCCGGGCGCAGCAGCTCCAGCAGTCGCAGGCGGTTTTCCGAGGGGGTGAGGAATTGGTTGAGTTCCACCAGGCTCTGGTACAGCTGGCGCGCGGTCTCACCGATGTTGGCCTTGGGCAGGCCGGCGAGCCAGCGCTTGAGGTCGCGGGGGCTGCCGTCGCAGAAGCTCAGGCTTGGCTTGCTCGGGGTGGGGACACGCAACAGCAGTAGGTGGGGACTCTGTTTATCCATCAAACTCGGATACTCCGGCCACGCAAAGGCTAGCGGCTCTCGTAATAGTCTCGCGAACTCTAGCAGCATCTCGCCGCGGTCGCAGCCCATCCCGGGGACGGGCGATCGTGCCAGAGTACGCAACTATGACCAGGCGGTCTGCGACCGGGTTCAGTGCCGCGGCGTTGCTCAGGCCTCGGCGTGGCCCAGCAACTGGCCCATGCGTACGGCGCTGCCGGCGCCCAGTTCGGCGGCCCACTGCACCTGCTGCGGGCCGAACAGCACGATGGCGGTGGAGCCCAGCTTGAAGCGACCGAGTTCGGCGCCCTTGGCCAGCTCGATCGGCGCGCGCGCGGCGGCGTCGTAACGGGTGCTCTTCAGCTCGCGCTTGGGCGGGGTGACCAGGCCGGCCCAGACCGTCTCGACGCTGGCGACTATCATCGCGCCGACCAGCACCACGGCCATCGGCCCGCGCTCGGTGTCGAACAGGCAGACCACCCGCTCGTTGCGGGCGAACAGCTCGGGCACGTTCTCCGCGGTGGTCTGGTTGACCGAGAACAGCCGCCCCGGCACATAGACCATCTCGCGCAGGGTCCCCGTCAGCGGCATATGCACGCGGTGGTAGTCCTTGGGCGACAGGTACACGGTGGCGAACTGGCCGCCCATGAAGGGCGCGGCGCGCTCGGCGTCGCCGCCGAGCAGTTCGACGGCGCTGAAGCTGTGGCCCTTGGCCTGGAGCAGGCGGCCGTGCTCGATGGCGCCGAGCTGGCTGATGGCGCCATCGGCCGGGCAGAGGATGGCGCCGGGGGTCCCGTCCAGCGGGCGGGCGCCGTCCTTCAGGGCGCGGGTGAAGAAGGCGTTGAAGTGCTCGTAGGCGCGCAGGTCCTCGACCCGGGCCTCGCTCATGTTCACCTGGTAGCGCTTGGCGAACCAGGTGATCAGCGGGTTCTTCAGCCAGCCGAGGCGGCATTCGGCGACGCAGCCGATCAGCCGCGACAGCAGGTGGTGGGGCAGCAGGTACTGGCTGAGGATAAACAGGCGTTGTTTCATCGTGTGTCCTTGAGGGTTCGGAGCCGGTGCTGAGGCAGCCGGCGCGTGCAGCTGATTGGCGTCCGGGTTCAGCGCTCGATCGGGGTATCGGGCAGGTTGCCCCACTCGGCCCAGGAGCCGGCGTAGGCCTTGACTCGCGGATAGCCCAGCGCCTTGGCCACCACGTAGGTGAAGCCGGAGCGGCGGTGGGTCTGGCAGTGGGTGATCACTTCCTTGTCGGGGGTGATGCCCAGATCCTGCAGCACTTCGGCGATGTCGGCGCGGATGCGCAGGCCGCGCTGCGGATCCATGCCGGCGGTCCACTCGAAGTTGACCGCACCGGGGATATGGCCGCCGCGTGCCGAGCTGAGTTTCTCGCCACGGTATTCGTCCGCGCCGCGGGCGTCCCAGATCGCCAGGTCGGCGGCGCCCAGGCGCGCCTGCACATAGTCGCGGCTGGCCGTCGGCTCGTCGTGCAGGGTCAGCGCCACCGGCGTG
>NZ_AVOF01000136.1:0-7953 GCF_000465935.2 Pseudomonas sp. EGD-AK9 | reverse complement strand
CGAGCGGGTGTGGGGCTGGCCGGGGCATGTGATCGACATCCTTGCGGTGTTCGCCACCCTGTTCGGCCTGGTCACCTCGCTGGGCCTGGGCGCCGAGCAGGCCTCCGCCGGGCTGCACAGCCTGTTCGGCCTGCCGGCCGACACCACCACCAAGGTGCTGCTGATCGCCGTCATCACCCTGATCGCGCTGTGCTCGGTGCTGGCCGGTGTGGACAAGGGGGTCAAGCGCCTGTCCGAGCTGAACCTGGGCCTGGCCCTGCTGTTGCTGCTGTTCGTGGTGGTCGCCGGTCCCACCGCGCTGCTGCTGAGCGGCGTGCTGGACAACCTCGGCGCCTACCTGCAGTACCTGCCGGCGCTGTCCAACCCGGTCGGTCGCGAGGACGCCAACTTCAGCCAGGGCTGGACGGCGTTCTACTGGGCCTGGTGGATCAGCTGGTCGCCCTTCGTCGGCATGTTCATCGCCCGGGTCAGCCGTGGCCGCACCGTGCGCGAGTTCCTCATCGCCGTGCTGCTGGTGCCGTCGCTGGTGTCGGTGCTGTGGATGAGCACCTTCGGCGGCACCGCGCTGCATCAGGCCCTGGGCGGTCTGACCGAGCTGCAGCAGGCGGCGCTGGAGCTGAAGATGTTCGTCATGCTCGACCAGCTGCCGATCAGCGCGCTCAGTTCCTTCGTGGCCATCGTGCTGGTGGTGCTGTTCTTCATCACCTCGTCGGACTCCGGTTCCCTGGTGATCGACACCATCACCGCCGGCGGCAAGGTCAACGCGCCGCTGCCGCAGCGGGCGTTCTGGGTGCTGCTCGAGGGCGCGCTGGCCGTGGCGCTGTTGCTCGGCGGCGGTCTGGTGGCGTTGCAGGCCATGGCGGTGTCCACCGGCCTGCCGTTCACCCTGGTGCTGCTGGTGGGTTGCGTCGCCGTCATCAAGGGTCTGCTCAGCGAGCCGCGTGCGCTGCCGGGCGGGGCCGGGGTGCTGTCGCGCGACTAGCGTCTGTGCGAGGAGCCCCTGGCACTGGAGAAAAAGCCGCGATGCCGCTGGGTATCGCGGCTTTTTTCATGGGCGTTCGGGGCGCGCCGGCTATTCCCCTGCGAAGGTTGGGGCGCGGCTAGTGCCACAGCTCGCCCACCGGCGTATGCGTCCAGTGATGAGTGGCCGCCTGCGCCTGCAGCAGTTCGGCGGTGGCCAGGGCGTCGCTCAGCGCATGGTGCGCGCGGTACGCCGGCAGGCCGTAGCGCTGGCGGCTGTCGGCCAGGCGGATGGAGATCGGCCGTTGCCCGCGCAGGCGTCCCAGCAGGCCGGGACGCCTGCGTGGATGCAGGCGCGCCTCCAGCGCCATGGTGTCGAGCAGGGGGAACAGCAACCCCTCGCCCAGCTGGCGGCGCAGCGCCTGGTCGAGGAAGCCGCGTTCGATGCGGTGGTAGTGCACCACCACCAGCTTGCCGGCCAGGGCCTCGAGCACCTCGCCGAGCACCGCGTCCAGCGGCGGCGCATGGCGCACGTCGGAGTGGGTGATGTGGTGGAAGGTCACCGAATCGCCGTGCAGTTCGCTGCTGGGACGCACCACCCAGTAGCGCGCCTCCTGGCAGCGGATGCGGCGCAGATCGAAGGGCACCAGGCCGAGGCTGACGATGGCGTCGCGGCCCGGCTCCAGGCCGGTGGTTTCCACGTCCAGGGCGAGCAGCGGCGCCTCGCCCAGCGGCGTCTCGGCGGCCGGGCAGCCGGCGCGGTAGAAGGCCGCCAGGCGGGGATCGCGGGCAGCTTCGCCGAGCTGGCGCAGGCGCTCGGACCAGTTCGCGGCGCTCATCACAGGCGCCCCATGGGCTGCGCCGGATAGCGGAAGCGGAGGAATTTCTGCGCATTGCTGACGATCTGGAAGGCTTCCTTGAGGTTGTGCCGTTCCTCGCTGCTGATCTGCTCCGGTTCGATGTAGTTGCTCAGTTTGCGCTCGGCTTGCAGGTCGTGCGCCTGGTGGCGGATGCGCACCAGGCCGAGGAATTCGAAGGCGTAGCGCAGGCCCTCCAGCGCTTCGTTGGGCAGCAGCTTGGTGGTGGCGATGGCGTCCAGTCGTTCCAGCGAGTTCTGCGCGCGGGAGCCGCAGGCCAGGGCGTGCACGCGGATCAGGTCGGTGAGCGGCGCGGTGCCGCGGCCCTTGAGGTTGATGATGTGTTTCTGCTGGCCGTCGGTCTCCATCACGAAGGTGCGGAAGAAGCCCAGCGGCGGCGTGCGATTGAGCGCGTTGCGCGCCAGCGCGGCGAGGAACGCCGGGTTGCCGCTGGCGCGGCTGGCGAGCAGGTCCTTGAGGTTTTCCACCAGCTCGGTGGCGCCGTAGACGCCGTCGAGGTCGAAGAAGATGCTGGCGTTGAGCAGGGTCTCCGGGTTGGGCTGCTCGATCCACTGGATGAAGTAGTCGCGCCATACCCGCAGCGGTTTGCGCCACTTGGGGTTGTTGGCCATGATCCCGCCCTTGCAGTAGGCATAGCCGCAGGTCGCCAGGCCGTCGTTGACGAACTGCGCCAGCTCGGCGAAGTAGTCGCCGTGCAGGGCGGGGTCGAAGCTGTCGTCGAGCACCAGGGCGTTGTCCTGGTCGGTGAGCAGCAGCTGCTCGTCGCGTGCCAGCGAGCCGGCGACCATGAAGCAGTAGGGCACCGGCGGCGGGCCGAGCTTCTGCTCGGCGAGCGCCAGCAGGCGCTGGGCGAAGGCGCGGCCGATGCCGCTCATGGCCTTGCCGACCATGTTGACGTTGGCGTCGTCGGCGACCATGCGCAGGAAGGTGGCGCGCAGGTCCGGCGTCAGGCGCTTGAGCTCCTCGACCGACTGCTTGTTGAAGATGCCGTTGACCAGGTACAGGCTGCTGCGCGACTCGTAGCGGACGATATCGGCCAGGTTGATGACGCCCACCGGCACGTTGCGGCTGAGCACCGGCAGGTGGTGGATGTTGTGCCGCAGCATGCTCAGCATGGCTTCGAATACCGAGTCGTCGGCCTGGGTGGTGATCGGGTCGGGCGACATCACCTGGCTGACCGGGGTGTGGCCGGGCAAGCCTTCGGCCAGCACGCGGGTGCGCAGGTCGCGGTCGGTGAGGATGCCGGCCATCCGCTGCGCGGGGCGCTCGCCGGCGGCCGGCGCGGCGTCCTTCTGCGGCGCCACGACTATGACCGAGGACACGCTGTGCTCGGTCATCACCCGGGCGACTTCCTGCACCGGGGTGTCCGGCACGACGCTGACCGGCGCACGGGTGACCAGCTTGCGCACGGTGATCTTCATCAGCTCGCTGGCCTTGCCCTGGCTGTCCTCCAGCGCCGACTTCAGGCGCGACTGGCCGACCAGCTCGACGAAGTCGGCGAAGCTGTCGAACTGCTCGCACAGCTGGTGGAACAGGACCCCGGGGATGAAATAGATCAGGCTGTCTTCCAGCGCCCGCGCCGAGAGGCGCACGCGGTTGCCGCCCATCAGCCCGGCCTGGCCGAAGATCTCGCCCTCGGTCAGGCGGTTGTGCAGCTCGCCGCTGCGCCTGTGGATCTCCACCGCGCCGCTGCGCACGTAGTGCAGCTCATGGATCGGCGCCCCCGGCGCGAGGATCTCGCTGCCGGCCTTGAAGTAGCCGACCTGCACCTGGCGGGCGATCTCGCCCAGGGTCTCCTCCGGCAGCTTGTCGAAAGGCGGAAAGTGCTTCAGGTGATCGCGGATCTCGATCAGCTCGATCTGCATGGGGCGTCCTTAGCTCGCGGGTGGCCTCCATCTAAGCATAGAGGCCACGGGATTCGCCCCTCCGAATGCGCCCAGCGCCGTCGCAGGCCCGCCGGCGTTTATGGCCGGGCAGGGCAGCGGCTCGTGCCTCACCCCCAGTTCCAGCGGCTCTCGGCCACCGCGTCGTGGGCGTGCAGGCTTTCCGCGTGCACCACCCGCACGTGCAAGGCGCTGGCCTGCGGCAGCTGGCGCAGGGCGCGGTGCAGGCGCCGTGCGGCGTCTTCGCAGAACATCAGGTTCTGCCCGTTGGCCAGGGCGAAGGCCTGCTCGTCGGCGCGTTTGACCGCGGTCTGCACCGGCGTGCCGAGGGCGCGTTCGGCGCCGTCGAGCAGCGCCAGCAGCGGCAGCTCCTTGCAATCCGGGTTCAGGCGCAGTTGCAGGATCGCCGTGCTGCGCTGGCTGTGCGGCGTGGCGAGGATGCCCCGGGTGCTGCCGAGCCAGCCGATGATGTCGGCGCGATCGAGGTTTTTGCCTGCAAAATCTTCGTTGAATTGCTGCTGGATCAGCTGCCGGGCCAGCGCCGCCGAGCACGGGCAGGTCGACGAATAGGCCAGCTCGACCTGCAGTTCGACCTGGAATTGGCGGCCGTCCTGGCGTGCGCGAACCTCGAAGGGGTAGTGCTTCCAGCCGCTCAACGGGCTGATCAGCGCCGGGCGCTCCAGCGGCAGCGCGCCGCGCAGGGTCAGGCTGGCGCTGTCCGACAGCTCGCGGTGGCTGCCCAGGCAGTCGTCCAGCAGCCGCTGCAGCGCCGGCACGTCCAGCGGTTGGCCGGCCAGCGCCTGCAGGGCCAGGTACAGGCGTGACATATGGATGCCGCGCGCGCCGCCATCAATCAGGCTGACGCCGATATCGGCCTGGGCCGTCAGCGTCTGGCCGGCCAGCCGCAGCGGCAGGGCGATGCCGGCCATGCCGACCCAGTCCAGCGGCAGGTCGTGGTGGGTGGCTTGGGCGGCTATGTCCGGCAGGGTCTGTACGTTCATCGCAAATCCGTGGGTTGCTGGTTCGATTGAGTGTTATGTTATAACACTAAAAAATAAACCAGCCGATGTGCCATGACCCTGACTGTGCCTACCGAAGCCGAACTGCTCGCCCAGCCCGCCGACGCCTATATGAACGACGCCCAGCAGCGCTTCTTCCGCGCCCTGCTGCTGGCCCAGCGTGCCGAATTGCAGGCGCGCATCGACGAGGAATTCGCCGAACTGCGCGAGCGCGAGACCAGCAGCGACGTCGCCGATATCGGCAGCGCCGAGGAGCAGCGCCAGTGGCAGCTGCGCCTGCTGGAGCGGGAAAAGAAGCTGCTGGACAAGATCGACCAGGCGCTCGAACGCCTGGCGCGCGGCGAATACGGCTGGTGCGCCGAGACCGGCGAGCCCATCGGCCTGAAACGCCTGCTGCTGCGCCCCACCGCGACCCTGTGCATCGAGGCCAAGGAGCGCCAGGAGCAGCGCGAAAAACATCAGCGTGACCGTGACTGAACGAGGAACCCCCATGAATCAGCGTCTACCCGTTACCGTGCTGTCCGGCTTTCTCGGCGCCGGCAAGAGCACCCTGCTCAACCATGTGCTGAAGAACCGCGAGGGCCGCAAGGTCGCGGTGATCGTCAACGACATGAGCGAAATCAATATCGACGGCGCCACCGTCCAGCAGGACGTCAGCCTCAACCGCGCCGAAGAGAAGCTGGTGGAAATGAGCAACGGCTGCATCTGCTGCACCCTGCGCGAGGACCTGCTCGACGAGGTCAGCCGCCTGGCCAGCGAAGGCCGCTTCGACTACCTGCTGATCGAATCCACCGGCATCAGCGAGCCGCTGCCGGTGGCCGAGACCTTCACCTTCCGCGACGAGCAGGGCCGCAGCCTGTCCGACCTGGCGCGGCTGGACACCATGGTCACGGTGGTCGACGGGGTGAACTTCCTGCGCGACTTCCACGAGGCCGACAGCCTGGCCAGCCGCGGCGAAACCCTGGGCGAGGAGGACGAGCGCTCGATCACCGACCTGCTGATCGAGCAGGTGGAGTTCGCCGACGTCATCCTCATCAGCAAGATCGACCTGATCAGCCAGGCCGAGCGCGAGGAGCTGATGGCCATCCTCCGTGGCCTCAACACCCACGCCGAGATCCAGGCCATGAGCATGGGCCAGATCGCCCTGGACAAGATCCTCGACACCGGTCGCTTCGACTTCGAGCGCGCCGCGCAGGCGCCGGGCTGGCTCAAGGAGCTGCGCGGCGAGCACGTGCCAGAAACCGAGGAGTACGGCATCGCCTCCAGCGCCTACCGCGCGCGCCGGCCCTTCCATCCGCAGCGCTTCTTCGACTTTATCGCCCGCGACTGGGTCAACGGTCGCCTGCTGCGCTCCAAGGGCTTTTTCTGGCTGGCCAGCAAGTACCAGGAAGCCGGCAGCTGGTCGCAGGCCGGCGGCCTGATGCGCCATGGCCTGGCCGGGCGCTGGTGGCGCTTCGTGGCCAAGCAGCACTGGCCGCAGGACGAGGAGGGGCTGCAGGCGATCATGCAGCACTGGAGTGCCGAGGTCGGCGACTGCCGCCAGGAGCTGGTGTTCATCGGCCAGAACATCGACTTCGCCCGGCTGACCGCCGAGCTGGACGCCTGCCTGCTCACCGACGAGGAAATGGCCGGCGGGCCGGAGGCCTGGCGTCTGCTGCCCGATCCCTTCGGCGCCTGGCAGCAGGAGGCGGCCTGATGTTGGCCCTCAAGCTGCGCCCGGCGCCGCGTCAGGCGCTGGGCGAGGATATCCAGGTGCTCACCGAGGTGCTGCGCGACGAGGTCAACCTGGCCGTCTGGCAGCGCCGCCTGCCGGCGCAGATCGAGGACTTCGCCGCGGCGCTGCTGGCCCAGGGCGAATCCCTGGCGCAGTCCATGACCCTGGAGCTGGCGACGCCCGACAGCGCGCCGAATCTCGACGGCCTGGTGGCGCAGTACGCCGACCTGCCGGGCCAGGCCGCCTTTCTCGCCGACGTGGCCTGGCTGGTGCGCGCCTACGCCTGCCTGCTCGATGCCGAGCGCATCGGCCTGCGCCTGCGTGTGCTGGACAAGGCCATGTGCCCGCGCTTTCACGTCGACCACGTGCCCCTGCGGCTGATCACCAGCTACGCCGGGGTCGGCAGCCAGTGGCTGGAGGAGGGCGGCATGCCGCGCGCGCGCCTGGGCGATGGGTCGGCCGAGCCGCAGGACGCGGCAGCGATCCGTCAGCTGCAGGCTGGCCAGGTGGCACTGGCCAAGGGCGAGAAGTGGCAGGGCAACGAAGGCCGTGGGCTGATCCACCGCTCGCCGCAGCCGCCGGCCGGCGAACGGCGGTTGCTGTTGACCCTGGACTGGCTGGCCTGAGGGAAGTAGCGACGGTTTCCGTTGGGCTTCGTCGCGGGCTCCTCAACCCACGGGATGGCGAACCAAAAAAATAGGCCGGAGCGACTGCCCCGGCCTTAAGCACCAAGAGATCATGTCGACGCGTGACTCGACATGAGGGCCATGTGAGGTACCCGCAGTCATTAGGCGCTGTTTGGGTGACGTTTTGATGTCAGGGTTCGATCCAGGTGCCCTGATACTGGCTGGTGCAGGCCGGCTGCAGATACAGCGCATCGCTGGCCACGCCGTAGTAGTGGATGTCCTGCCGATACAGACCGCTGCCGGCCCGCGCCTCCTGGCACACGCCGTAGGCGCCCGCGGGGCACTGTTCGAGGAACTCCACCTCCACCTTCTGGCCCTGCAGCTGCGGCTGGCAGAAGCCCTCGCGGAACAGCTGGCTCGGGATATTGCGGTTCTCCTGGCACAGCTGCACGTCCAGGCGCTCGGCCTGGCTGTGCACCACGCAAGCCTCGCCCAGGGCCAGGCCGGGCAACAGGGAGAACGGCAGCAACCACGCACGCATCGTATCGACTCCAGAGCAAATTGCCGGCGAATCTAGCACGGCGTCCACCTGCAGTCTGTGCTGGCAACGGCAGCCAAGACCGTCGACCATAGGCCCATGCTCAGTCAGATCCCCACCCACCTGATCGCCGGCCCCCTCGGTGCCGGCAAGACCAGCCTGATCCGCCAGCTTCTGGCGCAGAAGCCGGCGGCCGAGCGCTGGGCGGTGCTGGTCAACGAATTCGGCCAGATCGGCCTGGACGCCGCGTTGCTGGAGCGCGGCGAGGACGGCGTCGCCCTCGCCGAGGTGGCCGGCGGCTGCCTGTGCTGCGTCAACGGCGCGCCCTTTCAGGT
>NZ_AVOF01000135.1:0-7954 GCF_000465935.2 Pseudomonas sp. EGD-AK9 | reverse complement strand
GCTGGGTCGGCGCGGCGGCCGACGAGTCGCTGCGCGGCCCCTTGCCCGACTGGCCGGTGGACGAGGTGCGCTACCGCCATGCCTTGTCCCAGCACCCCGAACTGCAGGCCTTCGTCCCGCAGACCCGCGAGGCCGAGGCCCGGGTCAAGCTGGCCGAAGCCGACAGACGCCCCGACTGGAGCTGGGAGCTGGCCTACCAGCAGCGTGATCGTGCCTTTGGCGACATGCTCTCGCTACAGCTGAGCATCGACCTGCCGCTGTTCGCCGGCAGCCGGCAGAACCCGCGCATCGCCGCCCAGCGCGCCGAGTTGCTGGCCCTGGAGGCCGAGCGTGAGGCGCTGCTGCGTGAGCATGCCCTGCAGCTGGCCATGGACCTGGCCGAGCACCGTCGCCTGCAGCGCGCCGTCGAGCGCAGCCAGGAGCAACTGCTGCCCCTGGCCGAGCAGCGCGTACGCCTGAGCCTGGCCGACTACCAGGCCGGTCGCGGCGAGCTGGGCGAGCTGATCGCCGCTCGCCGCGAGCGGGTGCAGGCGCAGTTGCGCCATCTGGACTTTCTCGAACAGCGGGCGCTGGTCGCTGCCCGTCTGCATTTCGCTTACGCCAACCAGCAGGAGCGTGACCAATGAGCCCTTCACCGATCCAGGCCCTGGGCCTCGTTACCCTGCTCGTGGCCGGGGCGGCCGCGGGCTACTGGCTTGGCCGTCAGGAGCATGGCCATGCGCCCGTGGCGGCTGACAGCGAGCGTCCGGTGCTCTACTGGTACGACCCCATGTATCCGCAGCAGCGTTTCGAGCAGCCGGGCAAGTCACCCTTTATGGATATGGACCTGGTGCCGCGCTACGCCGATACGCAGGCCGGCGATGCGCCGAGCACGGCCATGGCGATCGACCCGCGCCTGACCCAGAACCTCGGCATGCGCCTGGCCCCGGTGGTGCGCGGGCCGCTGCAGGGCGAGCTGGATGCGGTCGGCAGCCTGGGCTTCGACCAGCGCGACGTGGCCCTGGTGCAGACGCGCAGCGCCGCCTTCGTCGAGCGGGTCTACCCGCTGGCGCCGGAGGACCTGCTGGCGGCCGGCGCGCCGCTGGTGGATCTGCTGGTACCCGACTGGCTGGCGGCGCAGGAGGAATACCTGGCCCTGCGCGATCTCGACCAGCCTCAGCTGCTGGCCGCGGCGCGCCAGCGCCTGCAACTGGTGGGCATGCCGGCGGTGCTGATCACGCGCCTGGAGCGCAGTGGCCAGGTGCAGCGGCTGTGGACGGTGACCAGCCCGATTGCCGGGGTAGTGCAGGAGCTGGAGGTGCGCGAGGGCATGACCCTCAGTGCCGGGCAGAGCCTGGCGCGGATCAACGGCCTGGATCGAGTCTGGTTGGAGGTGGCGCTGCCCGAGGCCCAGGCCAGCGGGATCGAGCCCGGCCAGCCGGTCGAGGTGCTGCTGCCGGCGTTGCCGGGGGAGAGTATCGGCGGGCGTATCGAGGCACTGCTGCCCGAGGCCAACCTGGACAGCCGCACCCTGCGCCTGCGGGTGGTGCTGGACAACCCCGCGGGGCGCCTGCGTCCCGGCATGAGCGCGCGGGTGCGCCTGCAGCACAGCCAGGGCAGCGAGACCCTGCTCCTGCCCAGCGAGGCGGTGATCCGTAGCGGCCGGCGCAACCTGGTGCTGCTGGCCGAGGGCGAGGGCCGCTACCGGCCGCTGGAAATCCGCATCGGCCGCGAGCAGGGCGACCAGGTCGAGGTCCTCGAAGGCCTGAGCGAGGGCCAGCAGGTGGTGGCGTCCGGGCAGTTCCTGCTGGATTCCGAAGCCAGCCTGCGTGGTCTGCTGGCCCAGGAATTGGGCCAGCCGGCGGCCGAGGTCAAGCTACAGCCAGCCCTGCATGAGGCCGAGGGGCAGATCGACGAGATCGAGACCGATGGTCTGCTGCTCACCCATGGTCCGTTCAAGACCCTGGGCATGCCGGGCATGAGCATGTTCTTCCCGGTGGCCGATGCCGCCCTGCTGCAGGGCCTGCAGCCCGGCCAGCGGGTGCGCGTGGCGGTGCGCGAAAGCGATGAGGACCTGCTGATCGAACGGATTCAGCCGCTGGCAGCCGCCGAGCATGGCGACCACGGCCATGACGAGGTGCAGCCATGATCGCCGCGCTGATTCGCTGGTCCCTGGCCAACCGCCTGCTGGTGCTGCTGGCCAGCCTGTTCGCCACCGCCTGGGGCGTCTGGGCGGTGCAGAGCAGCGCCATCGATGCCCTGCCGGATCTGTCCGACACTCAGGTGATCATCCGCACGCCCTATGTCGGCCAGGCGCCGCAGATCGTCGAGAACCAGGTCACCTACCCGCTGGCCAGCGCCATGCTCTCGGTGCCGGGGGCCAGCGCGGTGCGCGGCTTCTCCTTCTTCGGCGACAGCTTCGTCTATGTGCTGTTCGAGGACGGCGCCGACCTGTACTGGGCGCGCTCGCGGGTGCTGGAGTACCTCAGCCAGATCCAGGAGCGCCTGCCGGCCGGGGCCAAACCGGCGCTGGGGCCGGATGCCACCGGAGTCGGCTGGATCTACCAGTACGCCCTGGTCGACCGCAGCGGCCGGCACGATCTGGCGCAGCTGCGCGCCCTGCAGGACTGGTTCCTCAACTTCGAACTCAAGGCCCTGGCCAACGTCGCCGAGGTGGCGAGCATCGGCGGCATGGTCAAGCAGTACCAGGTGCTGCTCGACCCGATCAAGCTGGCCAGCCGCGGCATCACCCAGCAGCAGGTGGCGGCGGCCATCGGCGAGGCCAACCAGGAAAGCGGCGGCAGCGTGCTGGAACTGGCCGAGGCCGAATATATGCTGCGCGCCTCCGGCTACCTGCAGAGCCTCGCGGACTTTCGCGCCATTCCCCTGCGCCTGGATGCCGGCGGCGTGCCGGTGACCCTGGGCGAGGTGGCGCATATCCAGCTCGGCCCGGAGATGCGCCGCGGCATCGCCGAACTGGACGGCGAGGGCGAGGTGGTCGGCGGCGTGGTGATCCTGCGCAGCGGGGCGAACGCGCGCAGCACCATCGCCGCGGTCAAGGCCAAGCTCAGTGAGCTGCAGGCCAGCCTGCCCGAGGGTGTGGAGATCGTCACCACCTACGACCGCAGCCAGCTGATCGACCGCGCGGTGCGCAACCTGGGCGAGAAGCTGGTGGAGGAATTCGTCGTCGTGGCCCTGGTCTGCCTGGCCTTTCTCTGGCACCTGCGCTCCTCCCTGGTGGCCATCGTCTCGCTGCCGCTGGGGGTGCTGATCGCCTTTATCGTCATGCAGCAGCAGGGCATCAACGCCAACATCATGTCCCTCGGCGGCATCGCCATCGCCATCGGCGCCATGGTCGACGCGGCCCTGGTGATGATCGAGAACGCCCACAAGAAGCTCGAACACTGGCATGCCGAGCACCCGGGCGAGGCGCTCAAGGGCGAGCGGCACTGGCAGGTGATAGGCACTGCGGCGCTGGAGGTGGGCCCGGCACTGTTCTTCAGCCTGATGATCATCACCCTGTCGTTTATCCCGGTGTTCACCCTCCAGGCCCAGGAGGGCCGCCTGTTCGGCCCCCTGGCCTTTACCAAGACCTACGCCATGGCCGCCGCCGCCGGGCTGTCGGTGACCCTGGTGCCGGTGCTGATGGGCTACTGGATTCGCGGGCGCATCCCGGATGAGCGGCGCAACCCGCTTAACCGTGGCCTGATTCGGATCTACCAGCCGGCCCTGGAATGGGTGCTGCGCTTTCCCAAGGCGACCCTGGGGCTGGCCCTGCTGGTGTTTCTCAGCGCGCTGTGGCCGGCCAGCCAGCTGGGCGGCGAGTTCCTGCCGCCGCTGGACGAGGGCGACCTGCTGTATATGCCCACCGCGCTGCCGGGGCTGTCGGCGCAGAAGGCCGCGCAACTGCTGCAGCAGAGCAACCGCATGATCAAGACGGTGCCCGAGGTGGCGCGGGTGTTCGGCAAGGCCGGGCGCGCCGACAGCGCCACCGACCCGGCGCCGCTGGAGATGTTCGAGACCACCATCCAGTTCAAGCCTCGCGAGCAATGGCGCCCCGGCATGACCGCGGAAAAGCTGGTGGAGGAGCTGGACCGCGCGGTGCAGATACCGGGGCTGGCCAACCTGTGGATCCCGCCGATCCGCAACCGTATCGACATGCTCGCCACCGGCATCAAGAGCCCGATCGGGGTCAAGGTGGCCGGCAGCGACCTGGCGCAGATCGATGCGGTGACCCAGGCGGTGGAGCGGGTGGCGCGCACGGTGCCCGGGGTCAGTTCGGCGCTGGCCGAACGCCTCACCGGCGGGCGCTATATCGATGTCGATATCGACCGCGTGGCGGCCGCCCGCTACGGCCTGAATATCGCCGAGGTGCAGGAACTGGTGGCTGGCGCCATCGGCGGGATGAACGTCGGAGAAACCGTGGAGGGCTTGGCGCGCTTTCCCATCAACCTGCGCTACCCGCGCGAGTGGCGCGATTCCCTGAGCCGCCTGCGCGAGCTGCCGATCTACACCCCGGTGGGCAGCCAGATCACCCTCGGCACGGTGGCGCGCATTGCCATCAGCGACGGCCCGCCGATGCTGCGCAGCGAGAATGCGCGGCCCTCCGGCTGGGTCTATATCGACACCCGCGGCCGCGACATGGCCTCGGTGGTAGCCGACCTGCGCCAGGCCATCGCCGAGCAGGTGCGCCTGCAGCCGGGCATGAGCCTGAGCTTTTCCGGCCAGTTCGAGTTTCTCGAACGGGCCAATGCGCGGCTCAAGCTGGTGGTGCCGGCGACCCTGCTGATCATCTTCGTGCTGCTCTACCTGTGCTTCTCGCGACTGGACGAGGCGCTGCTGATCATGGCCACCCTGCCGTTCGCCCTGACCGGCGGCGTCTGGTTCCTCTACTGGCTGGACTACAACCTGTCGGTGGCCACCGGGGTGGGCTTTATCGCCCTGGCCGGGGTGGCGGCGGAGTTCGGCGTGATCATGCTGCTGTACCTGCGCAACGCCTGGACCGAGCGCCAGGCGGCCGGGCAGGGCACGCCGGCGGCCCTGCTGGAGGCGATCCGCGAGGGCGCGGTGCAGCGGGTGCGGCCCAAGGCGATGACGGTGGCGACCATTATCGCCGGCCTGCTGCCGATCCTGCTGGGCAGTGGCAGCGGCAGCGAGATCATGAGCCGCATCGCCGCGCCCATGGTCGGCGGCATGCTTAGCGCGCCGCTGCTGTCGCTGCTGGTGCTGCCGGCGGCCTACCAGCTGTTGCGCCTGCGTGAGGTGCGCTAGGGTGCGCCGTGCGCACCGGGGCCAGCAGTGAAAGGCGGTGCGCCCACGCAGCGAGCTTCCCAGGAGGGGCCATGAAGACACAGGGGCATATCGCCTGGGCCGGCCAGGCCTGGATCGGTCCGGGCATCGGCCTGTTTCTCGGCCAGGCCGGGCACAACCAGGCGCACCGGCATATGGCCGTGCAGCTGGCCATCGGCCTGGACGCACCGCTGCGGGTATGGGCCGCCGACGAGGCGCTGTGCGCGCCGGTGGTGGCGATTCGTGCCGGCACCCTGCACCGCATCGAGGCGGGCCGGCTGCTGTCGGTCTATCTCGACCCCTTCTGCGCCGAGGCCCGCGCCCTGGGCCTGAGCGAGCCGCTGCAGGGCCTCGAACTGGGCGAACCAGGCCCTTTGCTGCAGGCTCTGCAGCGGGGGGAGGGCGATGCGACCGCATTGCGCCAGGCGCTGGGCCGTTATCTGCAGCTGCCGCCCGCGGCGCCCCTCGACCCGCGCTTGGCGCGGCTGCTGCCGCTGCTGGACGATCCCGACCATGACCTGCGGCAGCTGGCGCAGCAGGTGCACCTGTCGCCCAGCCGTTTCTCCCACTGGTTCAGCGCCAGCTGCGGCCTGCCGCTGCGCAGCTACCGCAAGTGGCACCGGCTGATCCGCGCCCTGCAGGCCATCACTCAGGGCCATAACCTGACCACGGCGGCCCATGCCGCCGGTTTTGCCGATGCCGCGCATTTCTCCCGCAGCTTCCGCAGCCTGCTGGGCCTCGACCCATCCTCGGCCCTGGCCCGGGTGCAGCTGCACTCAGCGGAGCACTAGGCACAGCATCCGCTATTGCTCGGCAGCTTAGCCGTTTTGTTCAAGCGCCCCGGATCTCGCGAGCGGCACAGTGGCCCCAGTCACCCGCGAGGAACCCACCATGCGCAAACTCCCACATCCATTGACCCTGCTGATTCGCTGGGGCAGCTATCCGCTGATTTTCGGCGGCAGCGCCATCCTGCTGCTGAGCCTGTTGCAGCGCGGCATCCCGGCCTGGCCGGCGAGCCTGCCGGTGGTCGCCCTGGCGCTGCTGGCGGTGGCCCTGCTGGAGCGCCTGCAGCCCTTTCGTCGCAGCTGGCTGGAGGACCATGACGACAGCCTGACCGACGCTATCCACCTGCTGGTCAACCTCGGCCTGATCCAGCTCGGCAGCCTGCTGCTGGGCCTGCTCGGGCCCTGGCTGAGCCTGCAGCTGTTTCCCCTGCACTGGCCCTGGTGGGTGCAGTTGCTGCTGGTGGCGGCGTTGATCGACTGCAGCCTGTACCTGATGCACCGCGCCAGCCACCGCTTCGCCTGGCTGTGGCGGCTGCACGCGCCGCACCACAGCGCCGAGCGCCTGTACTGGGTCAATGGCGAGCGTCGCCATCCCCTGAGTGCGCTGCTGCTGGCTGGTCCCGGTCTGGTGCTGCTGGCCCTGCTCGGCGCGCCGGCGCAGCTGTGCGCCACCTGGTTCGCCCTGCTCACCGTGCACCTGGCCTTCCAGCACGCCAACCTGGACTACGACCTGGGGCCGCTGCGGCGCCTGCTGGCGGTGGCGCAGATGCACCGCTGGCACCACAAACGCGACTTCGAGGACGCCCAGGTGAATTTCGGCGAATTCCTGCTGCTCTGGGACTGGCTGCTGGGCAGCTACCACGACAGCGCCGAGCGCCTCGGCGAGGCCGAGGTAGGGCTGCGCGAACGTGACTACCCCAGGGGCTACCTGGGGCAGTTATGGCAGCCGTTTCGCCGGGTCACGTCATCGGTGCCCGGTGAAACAGGCAAGAGTTGAGGCCTGTGTTTTACTCAGCGGCTTTACTGCCCGTTCGCCATCGACTGGCTTTCCAGCATCTGTTCCATCATCTGCATCATGTCCTGCATGTTCTGGTGCATGTCTTTCAGGCATTGCTGCTGCATGGGCGCATCCTTGGCCATCGGGCATTGGCTCTGCTGCATGCGCTGGTTCATCATGCCCATCTGCGAACGCATGGCCTGGCGGTGTTCGCTGCGGATCTTCTGCCGCTGCTGAGGGTCGGTGGTGCCGTGCATCTGCCGCATCATGTCCTGCATCTGCGACCAGTCCATCATCATGCCCTGGCCCATGCCTTGTCCCATGGGCATGCCTTGCTGGTTCTGCGCCAGCTGCTCCGGATGATGGGCCTGCTCGGCGAAGGCCGAGGCGGTGAGCAGGGTGCCGGCCAGAGCCAGAGCGGTCAGTGCGTTGCGTGAAGTGGTGTTCATGGTGATGCTCCTGCGTGGTTTACGGGGTGTGGCGAAGACTGCCCAGGCGTACACGCTTGAGCAGCGCGGAGTTGACGATCACCGACAGCGACGACAAGGCCATGGCGGCCGCCGCCAGGATCGGGTTGAGCAGGCCGAAGGCCGCGATGGGAATGCCGACGCTGTTGTAGATAAAGGCCCAGAACAGGTTCTGCTTGATCTTGCGCATGGTCGCGCGCGACAGCTGAATCGCGGCCACCACATCGCGCACGTCGTCGCGGATCAGGATGATGCTGCCGGTCTCCTTGGCCACGTCGGAGCCCGAGCCGATGGCGATGCCGATCTCGGCCGCGGCCAGGGCCGGGGCGTCGTTGACGCCGTCGCCGACCATGGCCACCACCTGGCCCTCGCCCTGCAGCTGGCGGATCACCGCGACCTTGTCGTCCGGCAGCACCTCGGCGATCACCCGGCCGATG
>NZ_AVOF01000134.1:0-7983 GCF_000465935.2 Pseudomonas sp. EGD-AK9 | reverse complement strand
CTGCACGGCCTCGACCTCGAGCATGGCGGCGCGCGCGGCCGGGCGCACGCCTATCCAGCGTACCCGGCCGACCTGCGGCACCTCGGCGAGCAGCTCCTGCAGCGACCTCACAGGCTGATTCCGATGTCGAACAGCAGGCTGCGGCCGAGGTTCTGGCGCAGGAAATCCGGGGCGTCCGGGTGGGCGAACAGCACGCGGGCGAAACGCGGGCCGACCAGCGACAGCGAGCGCCAGCCCTGGCGCAGGTATTCGGTGGGCGGCGGGAAGTGGCTGTTGCAGTCCAGCGCGGCGCGCTTGAGGCTGACGAAGGCGATCAGGTCCAGTTCGCCCAGGTCGATGCCGCGCTCGCGGTAGTTGTGCGCCTTCTTGCGCAGGGTGGGCGCCAGGCGCGCCTGCAGCTCGCTGGCGGGGATGCGCTTGGGGCGGGCTTCGCGGCGCACCAGCTGGCTGAGGGAGAAGGCGCTGCGCCGGCGTTCCAGCTCGGCGCGCCATTCGTCGTTGAGGCGGCGGCCCTCGTCGAGGACGAAGAACACCTCGAAGTTGGCGTCGCGAAACAGCACGTCCGGCGGCTCCTGCCCGCTGGGGCTGAAATCCTCGTTGCGCTGGGCGACGTTTAGCGCCTGCAGCAGGCGCTGGCAGACCCAGCGCTCGCGCTCCCACTTCTTGGCGTTGGAGAGAAAGGCGTTGGCTTGTTCGGCTTGGTGCGTGAGTAGACGCAGGTAATCGGAGTCGTCCATGAACCTAGCTTAGCCCCGCGCCGGGGGGGCTTGCCAGCGCGAGTCGTCCGCCGCCAGCGGCCGGTGTAGACTGCCCGGCAGCGAGCGGAGGATGGCATGCGCAGAGACGACGAAAGCGGGGCGGCGGCATGATCGCGGCGGAGTTGCTGGCGGGCACTACCCTGGCGGCCGGCTGGCTGATCTACCTGCCGGCGCTGCTCTGGGCCGTCTGGCGGGCCCCCTGGCTGGAGCTGTGCAGCGACCTGCGCCGCCAGCATCTGCTGTTCGGCACCATGCTCGGGCTGTTCCTGCTGTGGCTGGTGCGCCGCGATTTCGACTCGGGGCTGTCCTACCACTTTATCGGCATGACCGCGGTGACCCTGCTGCTGGACTGGCCACTGGCGGTGCTGGCCGGCCTGGCGGCACAACTCGGCCTGCTCGCCATCGGCCGCCAGGACCTGGCCGCGCTCGGCGTCAACGGCGTGCTGCTGGTGCTGATCCCGGTGCTGGTCACCGAACTGTGCGCGCTGCGGGTGGAGCGCGCGCAGCCGCGCAACCTGTTCGTCTACATCTTCTTCTGCGGTTTCTTCCCGGCGGCGCTGGCCACCCTGCTGACCCTGCTCGGCGGCCTCGGCCTGCTGTGGCTGGACGGCCTGTTCCCCATGCCGCCCTGGCTGGACGACTTCGCCGGCTACCTGTGGCTGGTGATGTTTCCCGAGGCCTTTATCAACGGCACCGTGGTCACCGCGCTGGTGGTGTTCTACCCGGACTGGCTGGAGACCTTCAATCGCAGTCGCTACCTGCAGGCACCGTGGAAGGAGGACGAGCGCGACGAGTGAATCCGCCTGCGCCGCTTGATCCGGATCAATGCCGCGCCGTGGTTTCGCGCCATGCTGGAGCAAACCATTGAGGAGTCGCGCATGAGCATTCACAGTTGGGCCCGAATCGCCCTGGAGGCGGATCTGCAGGGCGCCGAGGCGCAGGGCTTCGACCGCCTGCTGGCGTTGCGCGCGCTGCTGGCGGAGGTCGTCGAGCAGAACAGGGGGCTGCGCGATGCGCAGGAGCTGGCGCACGAGCTGCAGTTTCTCGCCGACAACCTCGACGACGAGCGCGATTACGCCTTTATGCGGCCGTAGCCCGGATATGATCCGGGCTACGGCCACGGTTGGTCAGTGCGGCCGCGTCGGCAGTTCGCCGCTGAACAGTTCGTCTTCCAGGTGGTCACCGGGAATGGCGTGCTCCTCGGCGGCCCAGGCGCCGAGATCGATCAGCTTGCAGCGTTCGCTGCAGAACGGGCGGTAGGTATTTTCGGTTTTCCACTCGACGGGCGCACCGCAGGTGGGGCATTGCACTGTGGTGGTCATGGCTGGCCTCCGCGCAGGGTCAGGTAGAAGGTGTGCAGGCGTTCGACCTCGGCATCCAGCCAGGCCAGGTCGCGGTCGTTGAGCAGCACGTCGTCAGCGTGGCGCAGGCGTTCCTCGCGGCTGGCCTGGGCCTGGAGAATCGCGCGCACCTGCTCCTCGCTGCTCTGGTCGCGGGCGATGGTGCGCTGCACCTGCAGCTCCACCGGGGTATCGACCACCAGCACGCGCTGGGTCAGGCGCTGCTGGCCGGATTCGACCAGCAGCGGCGACACCAGGATGGCGTAGGGCGACTCGGCGCGCGCCAGCACCTGGACGATCTCCTGGCCGATCAGCGGATGCAGCAGCGCTTCCAGCCAGCGGCGCTGTTCGGGGTCGGCGAACACCAGTCGGCGCAGGGCGGCGCGGTCCAGTTGGCCGTCGGCCTGCAGCACGCCGGCGCCGAAATGCTCGACTATCTTGCTCAGCGCCGGGCGACCGGGTTCGACCACCCAGCGCGCGGCATGGTCGGCGTCCACCAGGTGCACGCCGCGCTCGATAAAGCCTTGCGCCACCGCGCTCTTGCCACTGCCGATGCCGCCGGTCAGGCCGAGAATCCAGGGTTTCATAGCGAGGTTGCGGTCCCGTTGCTGCTCAAGGCCGCGATTGTAGGGTGGATTCGGCAGCGAAGCGAACAATCCGCCAGTGCGCGGCCGCTATGGCGATCGAGGCGCGGCGTGGCCCGGATGTATCCGGGGGCAATCCCCCGGATACATCCGGGCCACGGGCTGCGCCGGCTCAGCGATTGACCGGGGTCAGGCGCAGCAGGTGGATGCGGCGACTGTCGGCGTTGAGCACGCGGAAGCGGAACTCGCCGATCTCGGTGACCTCGTTGCGCTTGGGCAGGTGGCCGAAGGCGTTCATCACCAGGCCGCCGACGGTGTCGTACTCGTCGTCGGAGAACTCGCTGTCGAAGGTCTCGTTGAAACTGTCGATCGGCGTCAGCGCCTTGATCAGGAAGTCGCCGGACGGCAGCGGCTTGATATAGCCGTCTTCCTCGACGTCATGCTCGTCCTCGATGTCGCCGACTATCTGCTCGAGCACGTCCTCGATGGTCACCAGGCCGGCGACGCCGCCGTACTCGTCGATCACCACGGCCATGTGGTTGTGGTTGGCGCGGAACTCGCGCAGCAGCACGTTGAGGCGCTTGGACTCGGGCACGAAGGTGGCCGGGCGCAGCAGGTCCTTGATGTTGAAGCTGGGCTGCTCGCCCGAGAGAATCAGCGGCAGCAGGTCCTTGGCCAGGAGGATGCCGATGACGTCGTCGAGGCTTTCGCCGATCACCGGGTAGCGCGAGTGGGCGGCGTCGATGATGGCGGGGAGGAATTCGCGCGGCGTCTGGCTGGCCTTGATGCTGATCATCTGCGAGCGCGGCACCATGATGTCGCGTACCTGCAGGTCGGCGACCTGGATGGCGCCCTCGACAATGGCCAGGGCCTCGCTGTCGAGCAGCTTGTTCTGGTGGGCTTCGCGCAGGACTTCCAGCAGTTCCTGGCGGTTTTTCGGCTCATGAGCAAAAGCCTGGGTCAGTTTGTTCAACCAGGACTTCTGCTCGTTGCTCGATCGGTCTTCGCTCATGGCGTTTACTCGGGGTTCCTTGTCAGGAGGGCTATTCGTCGCCGGCATAAGGGTCGGGATGACCCAGTTCGGCGAGCAATTGTCGTTCCAGTTGTTCCATTTCGAGGGCTTCGTCTTCCTCGATATGGTCGTAGCCGAGCAGGTGCAGGCAGCCGTGGATCACCAGGTGGGCCCAGTGCGCCTCCAGCGTCTTGCCTTGCTCGGCGGCCTCGCGCTCGAGCACCGGCACGCAGATCACCAGGTCGCCCAGCAGCGGGATATCGAGAATTCCGTCAGGAATCTCGGCGGGGAAGGACAGCACGTTGGTGGCGTAGTCCTTGTGCCGCCAGGTGCGGTTCAGCTCGCGGCCTTCGGCTTCGTCGACCAGACGGATGGTCAGTTCGGAGTCGGCGGTGCGCTGGCGCAGGGCCAGCTCACACCAGTGACGCAGCTGGGCTTCGTCGGGGTGCTGGCCGTCACTGGCCAGTTGCAGGTCCAGTTCAAGCATCGCCGTCCTCGACCTTGCCGTGCAGGCGGTTGTCGTGGCGCTCGTAGGCCTCGACTATGCGTTGCACCAGGGGGTGGCGCACCACGTCCTTGGGCTTGAAGTGGGTGAAGCTGATGCCCGGCACGTCGCGCAGCACGTCGATCACGTGGGTCAGGCCGCTCTTGGTGCCGCGCGGCAGGTCGACCTGGGTAATATCGCCGGTGATCACTGCGGTGGAACCGAAACCGATGCGGGTGAGGAACATCTTCATCTGCTCGACCGTGGTGTTCTGGCTCTCGTCGAGGATGATGAAGCTGTTGTTCAGGGTGCGGCCGCGCATATAGGCCAGCGGCGCGACCTCGATCACCTGCTTCTCGATCAGCTTGGCCACGTGTTCGAAGCCGAGCATCTCGTAGAGCGCGTCGTACAGCGGGCGCAGGTAGGGGTCGATCTTCTGCGCCAGGTCGCCGGGCAGGAAGCCGAGCTTCTCGCCGGCTTCCACCGCCGGGCGCACCAGCAGGATGCGTCGCACCTGCTCGCGCTCCAGGGCGTCCACCGCGCAGGCCACGGCCAAATAGGTCTTGCCGGTGCCGGCCGGGCCGATGCCGAAGTTGATGTCGTGGTCGAGGATGGCCTTGACGTAGCGCTGCTGGTTGGCGCCGCGCGGCTTGATCACCCCCTTGCGCGTGCGCAGGCTGACCTGCGGCGCGCTGCTGGGGTTGACCAGTTCCTCGACGCCGGACTCCTGCAGGTACAGGTGCACCAGGTCGGGCGACAGTTCGTTGGCCTTGGTCTCACGGTACAGGCGGCGCAGCAGTTGCTCGGCGGCCTGGGCCTTGTCGCTGCTGCCGAGCAGCTCGAACTGGTTGCCGCGGTTGCGGATCTCCAGGCCGAGGCGTTCTTCGATCAGGCGCAGGTGTTCGTCGAACTGGCCGCAGAGATTGGCGAAACGGCGTGCCTCGAAGGGTTCGAGGACGAAACGATGGGGTTCTAGGGGAGCGTTCAAGGTCGTGTGATGGCCGCCAGTCGGCTGGGGTAG
Organism: Pseudomonas sp. EGD-AK9; assembly: GCF_000465935.2. Classification (NCBI taxonomy): domain Bacteria; kingdom Pseudomonadati; phylum Pseudomonadota; class Gammaproteobacteria; order Pseudomonadales; family Pseudomonadaceae; genus Pseudomonas; species Pseudomonas sp. EGD-AK9. The sequence continues at coordinate 2,784 of NZ_AVOF01000134.1, read as the reverse complement.
TGAATCGAAGCATAACGCCGGCCGCCCAAGACGCAAAGCGCGGGCGGCTACGGCTTTAGTGGAGGCCCTGTCCGTCGAGCAGGGTGCCGCGCAGCGAGTGGGGCAGGGCGTCGTCGATATGCACGTCGACGAACTGGCCAATCAGCCGCGGATTGTCGCAACGGAAGTTGACGATGCGGTTCTGCTCGGTGCGGCCCTGGAGCATGCCCGGGTCCTTCTTCGAGTAGTCGCTGACCAGGATGCGCTGCACGCTGCCGACCATCCGTCGGCTGTTCTCGAAGCCGTACTGGTTGATGCGGTGCTGGAGGATGGCCAGGCGCTGCTTCTTCACCTCGTCCGCGGTGTCGTCGACCAGATCGGCCGCCGGCGTGCCGGGACGCGCGCTGTAGATGAAGGAGAAGGAGAAGTCGAAGCCGACGTCGTCGATCAGCTTCATGGTCTGCTCGAAATCCTTCTCGGTCTCGCCGGGGAAGCCGACGATGAAATCCGAGCTGATCAGGATGTCCGGCACCGCGGCGCGCAGCTTGCGGATGCGCGACTTGTATTCCAGTGCGGTGTGGTTGCGCTTCATCGCCGCGAGGATGCGGTCCGAGCCGGACTGCACCGGCAGGTGCAGGTATTTGACCAGCTGGGGGATCTCAGCGTGGGCGGCGATGATCGCGTCGGAGAACTCCAGCGGGTGGCTGGTGGTGTAGCGGATGCGCTCGATGCCGTCGAGCGCCGCCACCGCGTGCAGCAGCTCGGCGAAATCGACGATGCGCCCTTCCGGCGCCGCGCCGCGGTAGCCGTTGACGTTCTGGCCGAGCAGGGTGACTTCCTTGACCCCCTTGTCGGCGAGCTGGGTGATCTCCAGCAGCACATCGGCCAGCGGCCGGCTGACCTCCTCGCCGCGGGTGTAGGGCACCACGCAGAAGGTGCAGTACTTGCTGCAGCCTTCCATCACCGAGACAAAGGCACTGGGGCCGTCGACGCGCGGTTCGGGCAGGCGGTCGAACTTCTCGATCTCGGGGAAGCTGATATCGACCTGGGCGGTCTTGGTGCTGCGTGCGGCGTCGATCATTTCCGGCAGGCGGTGCAGGGTCTGCGGGCCGAACACCACGTCGACGTAGGGCGCGCGGTCGCGAATCGCCGCACCTTCCTGGCTGGCCACGCAGCCGCCGACGCCTATCACCAGATCCGGGTTGGCCAACTTCAGCTCGCGCCAGCGACCGAGCTGGGAGAACACCTTGTCCTGGGCTTTTTCGCGGATCGAGCAGGTATTGAGCAGGATGACGTCGGCTTCTTCGGGTTTTTCCGTGACCTCCAGGGCCTGATGCTCGCCCAGCAGGTCGACCATGCGCGAGCTGTCGTACTCGTTCATCTGGCAACCGTGGGTTTCGATATAGAGCTTCTTGGTCATGGCACTGTCTGGGCTGGTTAAAAAATGACCGCGCATTATAGGGGAGCGGCGGGCATCAGGCTACAAGAGCTGCCGCAAGCCTCAAGCATTGCATGGCCCAGATTTCATCCAGGCTAGCGTTGTGCGCTGTGCTATTCTGCTTGCCCCCGTTTTTCCTGACTTCGAGTCTTCATGAGCAAGCGCGACCCCATCTACAAGGTGATCTTCCTCAACCAGGGCCAGGTGTACGAGATGTACGCCAAGCAGATCTTCCAGAGCGATCTGTGGGGCTTCCTGGAGGTGGAGGAGTTCGTCTTCGGCGAGCGTACCCAGGTGGTGGTCGACCCCAGCGAGGAGAAGCTCAAGGCCCAGTTCGACGGCGTGGTACGCAGCTTCGTGCCGATGCACGCGATTATCCGCATCGACGAGGTGGAGCGCCTGGGCACGCCGAAGATCAGCGAAGCCAAGGGCGGCGGCAACGTCATGCCGTTTCCCATGCCGATGCCGGACAAGTAAGCGGCAGGCCACGAGCTACAGCTAGGTAGGGTCAGGGCAAGGGCGCGAAGGGCGAGCGGCCTTCGGCGGCCTGCAGCTCCAGCAGGTAGTTGCGGAAGATCTGTCCCAGCACCTGGCTGGCGATTTCCAGTTCATCGCGGCGCATCTGCGCCGACACCAGGTCGGCGGTGTCCATGGCCTCGTCCGAACCGTTGACCGAGGCCATCTTCAGCACGATATAGGCTTGCACGTTGTTCGCCGGCACCCCTTCGCCGCGAAAGAACATGGTGCCCAGGCGCAGCTGCGCCTCGGCATGCCCCTGCAGCGAAGCGCGTTCGAACCAGGTCAGCGCCTGCTTGAGGTCGCGCGGGGCGCGTTTGCCGTCGTAGTGGTATTCGCCGAGTTCGAACGCCGCCTGGACGTTGCCGCCGCGGGCCATTTCCTGACAGCTGGCCAGCGCTTCGGGCAGGTCTTCGGGAGCGCCGTTGAGGGCGCAGCTGCCGGTTGCGGGGATCAACAGGGAGTTGCCGCCGGCGTGTGCGAACAGCGGGAGGAAAAGCAACAGGCAGCCCAGGGTCAGGGTGCGGCCGGTGCGGTTCATCTGGATAACGGGACCTCGGCGGTTCGGGGTGGGGGACATGCCCGGCCGGCGTAAAGCGTGCCGGCCGTCGCATTATGAAATAAACCGCGCGCTTCTTACAAAACCTTTACCCGGTCGATTGCCGTGCGCTGCCCGGCAGGCTCAGCAGCAGCCAGGCCAGCAGCGGATAGGCCGGGGTGAGCAGGCCGTGGAACAGGTCGACGCGGCGCAGCGGGCCGATAAAACCCTCGGTACCCACCGCCAGGCCGGCCAGCAGAAACAATCCGACCACCGCCGCGGCAGCGGCCGGCGGCGCGCGCCGCGGCCACTG
>NZ_AVOF01000133.1:0-8002 GCF_000465935.2 Pseudomonas sp. EGD-AK9 | reverse complement strand
GGTGCCGGCCCAGCCCTTCGATCTGATCCTGGTCGCCACCAAACCCGGCCATGCCTGTCAGGTGCTCGGCGAGTTGCCCGACGCCCTGTGCGAGCACGCCGTGGTGGTGTCGGTGGCCGCCGGCGTCACCTGCGCCAGCCTCACCGCCGCCCTGCGCGGACGCTGCCCGGTGGTACGCGCCATGCCCAACACCCCGGTGCTGGTCGGCGCCGGCTGCACCGGCCTGTATGGCGACGCAGAGCTGGATAGCGGCAAGCGCGAACTGATCGGCCGCCTGTTCGGCGCCGTCGGCAGCGCCAGCTGGGTCGAGCGCGAGGAACTGCTGGACGCGGTCACCGCCATCTCCGGCAGTGGCCCGGCCTACTACCACCTGTTCAGCGAGGCGCTGGCCGATGCCGGCATCGCCCTCGGTCTTTCCCCCGAACTGGCCAGGACCCTGGCCGCGCAGACCGCCTTCGGCGCGGCATCGCTGCAGACCCAGGCCGGTGCGGACTTCGTCGAACTGCGCACGGCGGTGACTTCGCCCAACGGCACCACCGCCGCCGCCATCGCCGTCTTCGAACAGGATCAGGCCCTGCGCCGCCTGGTCGCAGCGGCGGCGCAAGCGGCCCAGCGCCGCTCCCAGGAGCTTTCCCAAGGCGCCTGACCGGCCACGCCAATTGGCGCGGCCAAGCGCGACACGGCTGCCTTCAGTGGGCTACCCGCCCGGTGTCGCGTTTCCTCCTCTCCGGGCTCGTTTCGAGTCCAGGCACCAGCCTACCCGGCCAGTGCAGCAGCGGGGCCATCCGCCCCGCTCGCCCCCCTCCCCGGTCGGCCCTGGCCGGGAGAAATTTTCATTTTGCCGTCCTTGCATTGCCATAAAAGCTGACTAGCGTTTCAACAGTCGGACGTCGCTCAACGCCCGGCGCAGAGCTGCCTTCCTGCCCCCCAGGTGCTCTTCAAAAACGGCTGATCGCTTTCGCGCAAGTGCGTTTGCGCAGTTGCCAGCAGTCCGATTGACGCAGATCAGCACGGCTGCCCATCCAAACGCGCTCAATACCGCAGTCGCTCCCCGACATGGAGGTAACGAGATGTCCGATTCGACCCAGAAACTGCGCCTGGCCGCCTTGATCGCCCTGGTGGTCGGCTCCATGGTCGGCGGCGGGATCTTCTCCCTGCCGCAGAACATCGCCGCCAGCGCCGGCGCCGGCGCCACCCTGATCGGCTGGCTGATCACCGGGGTGGGCATGCTGATGCTGGCCTTCGTGTTCCAGACCCTGGCCAACCGCAAGCCCGAGCTCGACGGCGGGGTGTACGCCTACGCCAAGGCCGGCTTCGGTGACTACATGGGCTTCTCCTCGGCCTGGGGCTACTGGATCAGCGCCTGGATCGGCAACGTCAGCTACATGGTGTTGCTGTTCTCCACCCTCGGCTACTTCTTCCCGGTGTTCGGCGAAGGCAACACCCTGCCGGCGGTGATCTGCGCCTCGGTACTGCTCTGGCTGCTGCACTTCCTGGTGCTGCGCGGGATCAAGGAAGCGGCCTTCATCAACACCATCACCACCATCGCCAAGATGCTGCCACTGGCGCTGTTCATCGTCATCGCCGCGGTGGCGTTCAAGCTCGACGTGTTCACCAACGACTTCTGGGGCAGCGGCAACCCCGAGCTGGGCAGCGTGATGGACCAGGTGCGCAACATGATGCTGGTCACCGTCTGGGTGTTCATCGGCATCGAGGGCGCGAGCATCTTCTCGGCCCGCGCCGAGAAGCGCAGCGACGTCGGCAAGGCCACGGTGATCGGCTTCATCGGCGTGCTGCTGCTGCTGGTGCTGGTCAACGTGCTGAGCCAGGGCATCATGGCCCAGGCCCAACTGGCCGGGCTGAAGAACCCGTCGATGGCCGGCGTGCTGGAGCAGGTGGTCGGCCCCTGGGGCGCCCAGTTGATCAGCATCGGCTTGCTCGTATCCCTGGCCGGAGCCCTGCTGTCCTGGACCCTGCTGTGTGCCGAGATAATCTACTCCTCGGCCAAAGATCACACGATGCCGGAGTTCCTGCGCAAGGAGAACGCCAACCACGTCCCGGCCAACGCCCTGTGGCTGACCAATGGGCTGATCCAGCTGTTCCTCATCGTCACCCTGTTCAACGCCTCCACCTACCTCAGCCTGCTGTACCTGGCCACCTCGATGATCCTGGTGCCCTACTTCTGGTCCAGCGCCTATGCGCTGCTGCTGGCCTGGCGCGGCGAGACCTACGAGACCGCCGGCGGCGAGCGCAACAAGGACCTACTGATCGCCCTGATCTCCACCCTCTACGCCGTGTGGCTGGTGTATGCCGCCGGCGTCCAGTACCTGCTGCTCTCCGCCCTGCTCTATGCCCCAGGCGCGATCCTGTTCGCCAAGGCCAAGCGCGAGCTGGGGCAGCCCATCTTCACCGGCGTCGAAAAACTGATCTTCGTCGTCGTGCTGATCGGTGCCGCCATCGCCGCCTACGGGCTGTACGACGGTTTCCTGAGTCTCTAGCGAGAAGGAGTTCGATATGTCCAAGAAAGCCCTCGGCGTCCATTCGGAAGCCGGCAAACTGCACAAGGTGATGGTCTGCTCGCCGGGCCTGGCCCACCTGCGCCTGACCCCGAACAACTGCGACGAACTGCTGTTCGACGACGTGATCTGGGTGTCCCAGGCCAAACGTGACCACTTCGACTTCATGACCAAGATGCGCGAGCGCGGCATCGAGGTGGTGGAGATGCACAACCTGCTGGAAGAGACGGTGAGAAATCCCCAAGCGCTGAAGTGGATTCTCGACCGCAAGATCACCCCCAACAGCGTCGGCCTCGGCCTGCAGGGCGAGGTGCGTTCCTTTATCGAGGGCCTGGAGCCGCGCAAGATCGCCGAGTTCCTCATTGGCGGGGTATCCGGCGCCGACCTGGTCAGGCACAAGGACTCCGACGCGGCGAAGATGTTCAACGCCTACCTGGGCGAGTCCAGCTTCGTCTTCCCGCCGCTGCCCAACACCCAGTTCACCCGCGACACCACCTGCTGGATCTACGGCGGCGTCACCCTCAACCCCATGTACTGGCCGGCGCGCCGCCAGGAAACCCTGCTGACCACCGCCATCTACAAGTTCCACCCGGACTTCATCGGCGAGCAGTTCGAGATCTGGTACGGCGACCCGGATCAGGATCATGGCGCCGCGACCCTGGAGGGCGGCGACGTGATGCCGATCGGCAACGGCACCGTGCTGATCGGCATGGGCGAGCGCACCTCGCACCAGGCCATCGGCCAAGTCGCCCAGGCGCTGTTCGCCAAGGGTGCAGCCGAGCGGGTGGTGGTCGCCGGGCTCGGCAAGTCGCGCGCGGCCATGCACCTGGACACCGTGTTCAGCTTCTGCGACCGCGACCTGGTGACCGTCTTCCCCGAAGTGGCCAACTCCATCGTGCCCTTCGTCCTGCGCCCGGACGAGAGCCGCCCCGGCGGCATCGACCTGCGCCGCGAGGACAAGTCCTTCCTCGACGTGGTCGCCGAATCGCTCAACCTGAAGAAACTGCGCGTGGTGGAAACCGGCGGCGACGCCTACGAGGCCGAGCGCGAGCAGTGGGACGACGGCAACAACGTGGTCTGCCTGGAGCCGGGCGTGGTGGTCGGCTACGACCGCAACACCTACACCAACACCCTGCTGCGCAAGGCCGGCGTCGAGGTGGTGACCATCAGCGCCAGCGAACTGGGGCGTGGCCGCGGCGGCGGCCACTGCATGACCTGCCCGATCATCCGCGACCCGATCGATTACTGAACAAGCCAGCCCCGGCGGTCATCCACCGCCGGGCGCCGTTTTCAGCTGCCCACAAGGAGAAAGAATCATGGCTTTCAACATGCACAACCGTAACCTGCTCAGCCTGATGCACCACAGCACGCGTGAGCTGCGCTACCTGCTCGACCTCTCGCGCGACCTCAAGCGCGCCAAGTACACCGGCACCGAGCAGCAGCACCTCAAGCGCAAGAACATCGCGCTGATCTTCGAGAAGACCTCCACCCGCACCCGCTGCGCCTTCGAGGTGGCCGCCTACGACCAGGGCGCCAACGTCACCTATATCGACCCGGGCTCCTCGCAGATCGGCCACAAGGAATCGATGAAGGACACCGCCCGCGTGCTCGGGCGCATGTACGACGCCATCGAATACCGCGGCTTCAAGCAGGAAATAGTCGAGGAACTGGCCAGCTACGCCGGCGTACCGGTGTTCAACGGCCTGACCGACGAATACCACCCGACGCAGATGCTCGCCGACGTGCTGACCATGCGCGAGCACAGCGACAAGGCCCTGCACGAGATCAGCTACGCCTACCTGGGCGATGCGCGCAACAACATGGGCAACTCGCTGCTGCTGATCGGCGCCAAACTGGGCATGGACGTGCGCATCGCCGCGCCCAAGGCGCTGTGGCCGAGCGACGAACACGTCGCCGCCTGCAAGCAGTTCGCCGAGGAAAGCGGCGCACGCATCACCCTCACCGAGGACGCCAAGGCAGCGGTCAAGGGCGTGGACTTCGTCCACACCGACGTCTGGGTGTCGATGGGCGAGCCGGTCGAGGCCTGGGGCGAACGCATCCAGGAGCTGCTGCCCTACCAGGTCAACATGGCCATCATGAAGGCCACCGGCAACCCGCGGGCCAAGTTCATGCACTGCCTGCCGGCCTTCCACAACAGCGAGACCAAGGTCGGCAAGCAGATCGCCGAGCAGTACCCGCACCTGAAGAACGGCATCGAGGTCACCGAGGACGTGTTCGAGTCGCCCTACAACATCGCCTTCGAGCAGGCGGAAAACCGCATGCACACCATCAAGGCGATATTGGTCTCGACCCTGGCCGACATCTGACGCCCTAGAACCGTAGCCCGGATGAAAGCCGGGCTACGGCCTCGAACAAGGAGAACACCATGCGACTCGTCATCGCCCTGGGCGGCAACGCCCTGCTTCGCCGCGGCGAAGCCATGACCGCGGAAAACCAACGGGAAAACGTGCGAATCGCCTGCGAGCAGATCGCCAAGGTGGCGCCCGGCAACGAACTGGTGATCGCCCACGGCAACGGCCCGCAGGTCGGCCTGCTGGCCCTGCAGGGCGCCGCCTACGACGCCAGCAACCCCTACCCGCTGGACGTGCTCGGCGCCGAGACCGAAGGCATGATCGGCTACATGATCGAACAGGAGCTGGGCAACCTGCTGCCGTTCGAGGTGCCCTTCGCCACCATCCTCACCCAGGTCGAGGTGGACAGCGCCGACCCGGCCTTCAGGAAGCCGACCAAGCCGATCGGCCCGGTCTACGACAAGGCCGAGGCCGAGCGTCTGGCCGCCGAGAAAGGCTGGAGCATCGCCCCGGACGGCGACAAGTTCCGCCGCGTGGTGGCCAGCCCCCGGCCACAGCGCATCTTCGAGATCCGCCCGATCAAGTGGCTGCTGGAGAAAGGCAGCGTGGTGATCTGCGCCGGCGGCGGCGGCATCCCGACCATGTACGACGGCAACAAGCTGCGCGGCGTCGAGGCGGTGATCGACAAGGACCTGTGCTCGGCGCTGCTGGCCGAACAGCTGGCCTGCGAGCTGCTGGTGATCGCCACCGACGTCGACGCCGCCTATGTCGACTGGGGCAAGCCGACGCAGAAATCCATCGCCGCCGCCCACCCCGACGAGATCGACAAGCTCGGCTTCGCCGCCGGCTCGATGGGGCCGAAGGTGCAGGCCGCCTGCGAGTTCGCCCGCAACACCGGCAGCACCGCGGTGATCGGCTCGCTGGAAAACATCGAGGCCATCGTCCAGGGCTCCTCGGGCACCCGCATCAGCCTGGACTGCGACGGCATCCGCTACCACTGACCCCGGCGCGGGGCCATGACCCCGCTCGCCACGTTGCAGGGACGTTCAGCATGTTCACCCCAGGCCATCTGCACCGCGACAACCTCGACCGCCCGGAAAGCCTGCGTCTGGCGCCGCCCTTCTCCGTCGACTTCTACTACCAGGTGCGCCAGGACCCGGCGCAGGGCCCGATGCTGCATATGCGCCTGGTCGGCGAGGTGCAGGGCCGGCATTTCGACGAGGAGTTCGAGCTGCACCGCGACGTCGCCTTCAACTTCGCCAGCGCCGCCACCCGCGTCGCCGCCCGTCACGGCCTGCCGATCAACGCCAGCCCGGTGATGCGCGGCCACGACGAGTACGACAAGGTGTTCGCCGATATCCGCGCCAAGCTGCATGCCAAGCCGGGCGAAACGGTGAATCTCGATCACGTGCTGTGAACGCCGTAGCCCGGATGAAATCCGGGCTGGCTGATCGACGCACAACGCGCGTAGCGCCTGCCGGACACTCGGCGCTGCCGGCGCGCAGGGCGCCCCTATGCCTGCATGGTCCAGCCGTGCACGCCCATCGCCGCCTGGCGCCCGGCCTCCGAGCGGGTCGGGTGCGGATGGCAGGTCAGGGCGATGTCCTCGGCCGAAGCGGAGAACTCCATGGCCACGCAGTATTCGCCGATCAGCTCGCCGACGCTCGGGCCGATCATGTGCACGCCGAGAATCTGATCGGAAGTGGCGTCGGCGAGAATCTTCACGAAGCCTTCGGTCTCGTGGTTGATCTTCGCCCGGCTGTTGGCGCTGAAGGGGAACTTGCCGACCTTGTAGGCGCGGCCTTCGGCCTGCAGCTCCTCCTCGCCCTTGCCGACGCTGGCCACCTCCGGGCGGGTGTAGATCACCCCGGGGATCACCCCGTAGTTGACCTCCGCCGCATGCCCGGCGATGCGCTCGATGCAGGCCACCGCCTCGTCCTCGGCCTTGTGCGCCAGCATCGGCCCGGAGGTGACGTCGCCGATCACCCACACGCCGGGCACGCCACTCTGATGTTTGTCGTTAGCGAGCATGCCGCGCCGGTCGGTGCTCAGGCCGACGTTCTCCAGCCCGAGCCCTTTGGTGTAGGGGCGGCGGCCGATGGCCACCAGCACGTAGTCGGCTTCCAGGCTTTCCGCCGCGCCGCCGGCGGCCGGCTCCAGGCTCAGGGTCACTCCCGACTTGCCGGTCTTGGCAGCGGTGACCTTGGTGCCGAGCTTGAAACTCATGCCCTGCTTGCCCAGGGTGCGCTGCAGGGTCTTGGCGGTCTCGCCATCCAGCCCGGGGCAGATGCGCTCGAGGTATTCCACCACGGTGACCCGGCTGCCCAGGCGGCGCCACACCGAGCCCAGCTCCAGGCCGATCACCCCGGCGCCGATCACCACCAGGTGCCCTGGCACCTCGGGCAGCGACAGCGCGCCGGTGGAATCGAGGATGCGCTGGTTGTCGATCTCCACGCCCGGTAAAGGCGTCGGTTCGGAGCCGCTGGCGATGACGATGTTCTGCGTCTCGAGCAGGCGTTCGCCGCCCTCGTGCAGCTTGACCTGCACCCGCCCCGGGCCGTCGATGCGCGCCCAGCCCTTGACCCACTCCACCTTGTTCTTGCGAAACAGGAATTCCACGCCCTTGGTCAGGGCTTCGACGCTGCCTTCCTTCTGTTTCATCATCTGCGGCAGGTTCAACTGCGGCGTCACCTCCACCCCCAGCGCACTCAGTTCGCCGCCGGCCGCCGCCTCGTACAGCTCGGAGGCATGCAGCAGGGCCTTGGACGGCATGCAGCCGACGTTCAGGCAGGTGCCGCCGAGGGTCTCGCGGCCCTCCACGCAGGCCACCTTGAGCCCCAGTTGGCCGGCGCGGATGGCGGCGTTGTAGCCGCCGGGGCCGGCGCCGATGATGACCACGTCGTAGCTGCTCATGACGAAACTCTCCTTGCCTCGGAAAATGCGCTCGGGCGGGCGCGCAACAGATGGAAGCCGGTGAACGCCAGCGCGGCGAACAGGGCTTGCAAGGCAACCATAGGCCAGGCCGAGCCATCCTGCAGCCAGGCCAGCAACAGGCCGCTCACCGTCGCCCCGCTCATCTGCGCGAAGCCCATCAGCCCGGCCGCCAGCCCGGCGCGCTGCGGGTTGGGAAGCACCGCGCCGGCCACCGCAGCCGGCAGCAGCATGCCGCCGCCC
>NZ_AVOF01000132.1:0-8022 GCF_000465935.2 Pseudomonas sp. EGD-AK9 | reverse complement strand
TATGGGCAGCCAGCGCCTTCCAGTCCCAGCCGAAGCGAAAGGCGATGGAATAGAGCGTGTCGCCACGCTGCACCACGTAGTGACCGCTGCGTACCGGCTGGCGCTGCGCCAGCGGGGCGTTGCCCTGATGCTGCCCGCGCTCGACCACCTGCACGCCGCCCGGCGGCGGACTGGCGCAACCGGCCAGGGCACTGGCGGCGAGCAAAGCGAAAGGCAGGCGAAGGCCGGCGGCTCTGCGAATTAGCGCGTGAACGGCGGTGCGACTCACCATTTGCTCCCTGAACGATCCCGAATACGGCGGCTATTGTGCCGGATTTATTTGGCGCAACCAGTATCTCTTGGCTGACGCCCGGCCAACCACTCCAGCCCCAGCACCAGGACGATGCCGGCCAGCGCCAGCACCAGGGCCAGCAACAGCTGCGGGTCCTGGCCGCTGAGTTCGGCGAAATGCCCCGGCAGCAGGTTGTTCTGCAGCAGCGGTATCTGCTCGCCCTTGCTGTCGACGCGCCAGCTCAGGGTTTCCTTCCACGGCCAGACCTTGTTCAGCGAACCGAGCATCAACCCGGTGAGAAAGGCCAGGCTGAGGTCGCGCCAGCGCGCCAGCAACCAGCTGAGCAAGCGGGCGAAACTTAGGATGCCGACCAGGCAGCCGCCGGCGAACACCGCCAGCACGCCGATTTCCAGGTCCTTCACCGCCCCCAGCACCACCGGATACAGGCCCAGTAGCAGCAGGATGAAGCTGCCGGAGATACCCGGCAGGATCATCGCGCAGATGGCGATGGCGCCGGCGCAGAACAGGCTCAGCGGGTCGCTGCCCCACTGTACCGGCGCGGCCACGGTGATCCAGTAGGCGAAGGCCAGGCCGAGCAGGAAGCTCAGCGCCCGGCTCCAGTTCCAGCGATGAATGTCACGACCGACCATATAGGCCGAGACCAGGATCAGGCCGAAGAAGAACGACCAGACCGGGATCGGCTGATGCTCCAGCAGGTAGGTGATCAACCGCGCGAAGCTCAGCACGCTGGTCAGGATGCCGCCGAGCAGCACCAGCAGAAAGGTCGCGTTGGCCATGCGCCAGGCGTCCTTGATCCGTCCGCGCAGCAGCAGCAAGGCGGCCTCGGGGACGCTGGCGATGGAGCGCAGCAGTTCGTCGTAGATGCCGCTGATAAAGGCGATGGTGCCGCCGGAGACGCCTGGCACCACGTCGGCAGCGCCCATGGCCATGCCCTTGGCGTAGAGCAGAAAATGTTTCTTCATGGATCCTTCCAGGATGGTGCAGCGGTCAGGCCAGCGGCCCGTTGAGTAGCGGCACGAAGCGCACCGCGTCCAGCACGTGGCGGGAGAAGCCGTTCTCTTCGCGCACGATCAGCAGCAACTGCTGCACGTCGCCGGCGCCCACCGGAATCACCAGACGCCCGCCGGGCGCCAGTTGGTCGAGCAGCGCCTGCGGCACTTCCGCGGCGGCGGCGGTGACGATGATGCCGTTGTACGGGCCCAGGGCATTCCAGCCCTCCCAGCCATCGCCCCAGCGAAAGACCACGTTGCGCAGGCTGAGTTCGGCCAGACGCTCCTTGGCGCGATCCTGCAACACCTGGATGCGTTCGACCGAGAACACCCGCTCCACCAGCTGCGCCAGCACGGCGGTCTGGTAACCGGAACCGGTGCCGATCTCCAGCACCTTGTCGAGCGGCCCGGCGGCCAGCAACAGCTCGGTCATGCGCCCGACCATATAGGGCTGGGAGATGGTCTGGTTGTGCCCGATGGGCAGCGCGGTGTCCTCGTAGGCGCGGTGCGCCAGTGCCTCGTCGACGAACAGGTGGCGCGGCGTGCGGCGGATCACCTCGAGCACCCGCGGATTGCTCAGACCCTCGTCGTAGAGGCGCTGAATCAGACGCTCGCGGGTACGCTGGGAAGTCATGCCGATCCCGCGGCGGTGCATATCGTCCTGTCCGCGCATCAGCAGATGCCCTCCAGCCAGCCGTGCATGCTGTCGAAGGCCTCGGCGAAGGTACGGTCGAGCTGCAGCGGGGTGATCGACACGTAACCCTGCATCACCGCATGGAAATCGGTGCCCGGACCGCCGTCCTCGGCATCGCCGGCCACCGAGATCCAGTAGCCTTCCTTGCCGCGCGGGTTGACCACCTTGACCGGCGCCGCGGCGCGGGCGCGGTGGCCGAGGCGGGTCAGTTGCACGCCGCGGATGTGCTCCAGCGGCAGGTTGGGCACGTTGACGTTGAGCACGGTGCGCGGCGGCAGGTCGAGGCGCTCATGGGCCTCGACCAGCTTGCGGGCGAAATAGGCGGCGGTCGGCAGGTTGTCGGCCTGACGCGACAGCAGCGAGAAGGCGAACGCCGGCTTGGCCAGGAAGCGCCCTTCCAGCGCAGCGGCGACGGTGCCGGAATAGAGCACGTCGTCGCCCAGGTTGGCGCCCAGGTTGATACCCGAGACGACCATCTCCGGCACCTGCTCGAGCAGACCGTTGAGGCCCAGGTGCACGCAGTCGGTGGGCGTGCCGTTGAGGCTGATATAACCGTTGGGCAACGCCGTCGGGTGCAGCGGACGGTCGAGGGTCAGCGCACTGCTGGCGCCGCTCTTGTCCTCGGCGGGTGCGATCACCACGCACTCGGCATAGTCGGCCAGCGCCTGGTGCAACGCGACGATCCCGGGTGCGTACACCCCGTCGTCGTTGGAAATCAGAATTCGCATGGAGTATCCGTCTGCCCTGCTGGCACCAGATCGACGAGTTCGCGCACCACGACGGTGGCGAAACACCCGGCCGGCAGGACGAATGCAAGTTGCAGAATATCGGGCTCCGGATAATGCCACGTCAGGCCGCCTATGGGGAGGCGCAGAATGCGCCGTTCGTGCGCCATGCCCGCCTTTGCCAGCCACTCGAGCAGCGCCGGCTCGCCCGCGCCGACGCCCTGTTCGACGAGCTGCACCGCCTCCGCCGTGGGCAGCGCGCCCTCGCCCCACAGCGGGCCGGTCGGGTGCAGGTCGAGAAGCGCCAGACGCGGGTCGGCTGTCTCCGCCTCGCCGGCCATGAAGAAACTGCGGCTGCCGGTAAAGGCCAGCAGGTCGCCGACCTGCGCCTGGTTCCAACTGCCGGCGGCGACCCGCTCGGCCAGCACGCGGTTGAACAGGTAGCTGCGCGCCGCCGACAGCAGGCGCGAACGCAGGTTGCGCTGCACCGGCAGTTCCTGGCGGGCCGCATACTGCCGGGCCTCCTCGACATTGCCGCCGGCGAAGCCGAAGCGTTGCAGGCCGAAGTAGTTGGGCACACCCTGCGCGGCGATGCGCTGCAGGCGCTGCTGCAGTGCCTCGCGGTCGGCCTCCAGGGCAGTCAGACGCAGGGTGAAACCGTTGGCGGCATGGGCGCCGCGCTGCAGCTTGCGGTTGTGCCGCAGGCTGCGCAGGACGGCCAGGTCATCACCCTGCGCGGTGGCCAGGTCGGGATCGGCCTTGCCCGGCAGGTGCAGGCTGAACCACTGCCGGGTCAGCGCCTGGCGATCCTTGAGTCCGGCGTAGCTGACCGCCTTGAGCGGCAGGCCGGCGGCGCGGGCGATGCGCCGGGCGGCGTCCTCGGTGTTCAGGCCGCGTTTTTCCACCCACAGCCAGAGGTGCTCGCCCTGGCCGGTGAGCGGGATGTCCAGCACCTCGTCGACCTGAAAGTCCTCGGCACTGGCCTTGAGCACGGCGCGCCCGCAGGCCTGGCCATGGGCGCGCGGGCCCAGCAGCTGCGCCTCGTTCATGCCTTGACCAGCAGCGCCACGGCATGCACCGCGATGCCTTCCTCGCGACCGGTGAAGCCGAGCTTCTCGGTGGTGGTGGCCTTGACGTTGACCTGGTCCAGCTCCACGCCGAGATCCTCGGCGATGCGCTCGCGCATGCTCTGGATATGCGGCGCCATCTTCGGCGCCTGGGCGACGATGGTGGCGTCGACGTTGCCCACCGCATAGCCCTTGGCCCGTACCAGCCCCATCACATGGCGCAACAGCGCGCGGCTGTCGGCGCCCTTGAAGCTCGGGTCGGTGTCGGGAAAGTGCTTGCCGATATCGCCCAGGGCCAGCGCACCGAGCAGCGCATCGGCGAGCGCATGCAGCAGCACGTCGCCGTCGGAATGGGCGATCAGCCCGAACTTGTGGGGAATGCGCACGCCGCCCAGGGTGATGAAATCGCCCTCGCCGAAGCGGTGTACGTCGTAGCCATGGCCGATACGCATAAAGAACAACGCCCTGAAAAAGTCAGGGCGTGATTCTACATGCACCGGCCGCCATAGGGGGCGCCGTGCGCACCCTAGGCCAAGGCTTCGGCGTGATGGCGCAGATGATCGTCGATAAAGCTGGCGATGAAGTAGTAGCTGTGGTCGTAACCGGGCTGCAGGCGCAGGGTCAGCGGATGGCCGGCCGCCTTGGCCGCCGCCTGCAGCGCCTGCGGCTTGAGCTGGGTTTCGAGGAAATCGTCGCGGTCGCCCTGATCGACCAGGATCGGCAGCTTCTCGCCGGCCTCGGCGATCAGCACGCTGGCGTCCCATTCGCGCCAGCGCGAGCGGTCCTCGCCCAGATAGAGGGAAAACGCCTTCTCGCCCCAGGGACAGTTCATCGGATTGCTGATCGGTGCGAAGGCCGACACCGAGCGATAGCGCCCGGGGTTCTTCAGCGCGCAGATCAAGGCGCCGTGGCCGCCCATGGAATGGCCGGCGACGCCGCGCTTGCCCGTCACCGGGAAGTTGGCCTCGACCAGCGCCGGTAGCTCCTGCACCACGTAGTCGTACATGCGGTAGTGCCGCGCCCAGGGTTCGACGGTGGCGTTGAGGTAGAAGCCGGCGCCGAGACCGAAGTCGTAGGCGCCGTCCGCATCGTCCGGCACGCCCTCGCCGCGCGGGCTGGTGTCCGGCGCGACCAGGATCAGGCCCAGCTCGGCCGCCAGCCTGTGCGCGCCAGCTTTCTGCATGAAGTTCTCGTCGGTGCAGGTCAGCCCGCTGAGCCAGTACAGCACCGGCAGGCGAGCCCCCTGCTCGGCCTGCGGCGGCAGGTAGACGGCGAACTGCATGTCGCAACCGAGCACCTCGGAACGGTGCCGGTAGCGCTTGTGCCAGCCGCCGAAGCTCTTGTTGCTGGAAACGATTTCCAAGGTCATGGACATCTCCCTCGGGTGCGCCGTGCGCACCGCTTGATCCTGGTGCAAATGGCGCACCCTACAGGCACAGGTCGCCCTGCAGTCAGAAATGAATGACAGTACGAATGCTCTTGCCTTCGTGCATCAGCTCGAACGCTTCGTTGATCTGATCCAGCGGCAGGTTGTGGGTGATAAAGGTGTCCAGCGGGATCTCGCCCTTCTGCGCCTTTTCCACGTAGCCGGGCAGCTCGGTACGGCCCTTGACCCCGCCGAAGGCGCTGCCGCGCCAGACCCGCCCGGTGACCAGCTGGAACGGCCGGGTGCTGATCTCGGCACCGGCCGGCGCCACGCCGATGATGGTCGACTCGCCCCAGCCCTTGTGGCAGCACTCCAGCGCAGCGCGCATCAGCTGCACGTTGCCGATGCACTCGAAGCTGTAGTCGACGCCACCGTCGGTCATCTCGACGATTACCTCCTGGATCGGCTTGCTGTGATCCTTCGGGTTGACGAAGTCGGTCATGCCCAGCTCGCGCGCCACGGCTTCCTTGGCCGGATTGATGTCGATGCCGATGATGCGCGAAGCCTTGGCCATCTTGGCGCCGATGATGGCCGCCAGGCCGATGCCGCCCAGGCCGAAGATGGCCACGGTAGAACCCTCGGTGACCTTGGCGGTGTTGAGCACGGCGCCGATACCGGTGGTCACGCCACAACCGAGCAGGCAGACCTTCTCCAGCGGCGCCTCCTTGGGGATCTTGGCCAGGGAGACTTCCGGCAGCACGGTGTACTCGGAGAAGGTCGAGCAGCCCATGTAGTGGTAGATCGGCTCACCATTGTAGGAGAAGCGGCTGGTGCCGTCGGGCATCAGGCCCTTGCCCTGGGTGGCGCGCACCGAGCTGCACAGGTTGGTCTTGTTGGATTTGCAGAATTTGCACTCGCCGCATTCGGCGGTATACAGCGGAATCACGTGATCACCGACCGCCAGCGAGGTGACGCCCTCGCCCACCGCCTCGACGATACCGCCGCCTTCGTGACCGAGGATGCAGGGGAACACGCCTTCGCTGTCCTGGCCGGACAGGGTGTAGGCATCGGTGTGGCAGACGCCGGTGGCGACGATGCGCACCAGCACCTCGCCGGCCTTGGGCGGCGCCACGTCCACCTCGACGATCTGCAGCGGCTGATTCGGGGCGAAGGCGACGGCGGCGCGGGACTTGATCATCTGGGCTCTCCTGAGCGTGTTGAGCGGTGGCCAGCAGTCTAGTCCAGCGCCATCCGGAAATAATTGGCGATCAGGCAAAACATTATTGCCATACAGGGATAATCAAGGTCTTCTTCTGCAGTTAGCGGCAGAGCCAGGATGCAATCCGGGAACTGCCGCGCCAGGCATTCCCGGATTGCATCCGGGCTACACGAGAAGGAGAAAGCATGAACCGCTGGGAAGGGCTGGACGAATTCGTCGCCGTGGCCGAGTGCGGCCAGTTCAGCGCCGCCGCCGAGCGCCTGGGCCTGTCCACCTCGCAGGTCAGCCGCCAGGTCGCACGCCTGGAGGAGCGCCTGCAGAGCCGGCTGTTCTACCGCAGCACCCGGCGCGTGGCGCTGACCGAAGCCGGGCAGACCTTCCTGCAGCACTGCCAGCGCCTGCAGGACGCGCGCGAGGAAGCCCTGCGCGTGGTCAGCGACCTGACCGCCGAGCCCAAGGGACTGCTGCGCATGACCTGCGCGGTGGCCTACGGCGAGCGCTTCATCGTGCCGCTGGTCAATCAGTTCATGGCCCGTCATCCGCAGCTGCGGGTGGAGATCGAACTGTCCAACAGCCAGCTCGACCTGCTCCACGAGGGCCTGGACCTGGCCATCCGCCTCGGCCGCCTGCAGGATTCGCGGCTGGTGGCCGCGCGCCTGGCGCCGCGGCGGATGTACCTGTGCGCAGCGCCCGCCTACTTGCAGCACTACGGCCGGCCGCACTCGCTGTCGGAACTGGCGCGGCACAACTGCCTGGTGGGCAGCAGCGAGTACTGGAGCTTCGTCGACGGCGGGCGGGAAAGCCAGGTGCGCGTGCAGGGCAACTGGCGCTGCAACAGCGGCCAGGCGGTACTCGATGCCGCACTGCGCGGCTTCGGCCTGTGCCAGCTGCCGGACTATTACGTGCTCGAACACCTGGCCAGAGGCGCACTGGTGTCCCTGCTGGAACAGCACCAGCCACCGAACACCGCGGTCTGGGCGCTGTACCCGCAGCAGCGCCACCTGTCGCCCAAGGTGCGCCAGCTGGTCGATCACCTCAAACAGGGGCTGAGCGAACGCGCCGAGTATCGGGAGCAACAGAATGTCACAGCGCAAGGGGGAACCCCACGCGACGGGCGCGGCCAGAGTAACTGACGCCCAGGCGGCAGCTGAAAAACCTAGGCGACGACTGCAGGACTGCAGAAAGCCAAAGCCGAGGAAGTTTTTCCGCAGCCTACTCGCGTTTCACTGCAACCGGAGGACAGCGCTATGCAAGTCATGGTCAACAGCGACAACCATATCCACGGTTCCGCCGCCCTGGCGGACAAGGTACGCGGCCGGGTGGAACTCAAGCTCAAGCGCTTCGAGGATCACCTGACCCGGGTCGAGCTGCACTTCAACGACGAGAACAGCCACAAGGGCGGCGGGCTGGACAAGCGCTGCCAGGCCGAAGCGCGGCTCAAGGGCCGCGACCCGGTATCGGTGAGCCATAACGCCGACAGCCTCGAGCAGGCACTGGAGGGCGTCATCGACAAACTCGGCACGGTGCTGGAGCGCAATATCGAGAAACAACGCCTGAGCTGAGACGCGGCGCTACTGGTTGCGCTCGGCCCAGGCTTGCCGCAACCACTGCAGATCCTCGGGGCGGGTGATCTTCAGGTTGTCCGCCCGCCCCCCCACCAGGCGCGCGCC
>NZ_AVOF01000131.1:0-8050 GCF_000465935.2 Pseudomonas sp. EGD-AK9 | reverse complement strand
CCAGCGGCCGGCGCGTCGGCGCCAGCACGCGGGCCACGGTGGGTTCGCTGAGCAGGCGGTCGAGCAGGTGTTCGCCGGTGAGGCCGGTGGCGCCGGCGAGCAGGATGTGCTGCGGGGTCAGGTACATGCAGTTGTCTCTTGTCCGTTACAGCTGAGCTTAGTCGTTGGCGTCGTTGCTGGCCACGGCGCTGAGGGCGCGTTCGGCCTGGCTCTGGCGCAGGCTGCGCCAGTGCTGGAGCACGCTGCGTGGGGCCCAGATCTGCGGTTCGGAGGGTTGATGGTCGTCGGCCTGTTCGCGTTCGGCGACGCGTTCCTTGGCCAGTTCGAAGGCACGTTCGAGGTTGTCGGTCTCCCCCAGGGCCTCGGCGAACAGGGCGCGGCCGAAGTAGGTGAATTCGTTCTCTTCGCTGCAGCCGAAGGATACCCGGTCGGCGCGCGCGGCGGTCATCACCAGGGTCTTGTCGTCCTTGAGCGGCGGGATGAAACCGCCGGAATAGCAGGCCGAGATCACCACCACCTTGTGGCGCTGCTTGAGCGGGGAGAGCAGCGCTGCCAGCTCGCTGGCGGGCAGGTCGGCCAGCTGCAGGCGCGGCTGGTCGAGGTTGAGCTCGTGCTCGCGCGAGCCGTGGCTGGTCAGGTAGATGAACACCAGGTCTTCCTCGCCGCTGCGCTCGGCCAGGGCCTGCACCGCGCGGCTGAGGTTCTCGCGGGTGGCCAGCGGGCGGTCGGCGAGGTGGTCGCGGTGGTTGATCAGGCTGATGCTGCCGTGGGCGCCGAAGCGCTCGCGCAGCAGGCGGCTGACGTAGTCGGCCTCGCGCATGAACACGCTCTGCTTGCCGTCGCCGGCCAGGGTCAGGGCGTACAGCTCGCGCGCGGGGGTGGAGGCGGGCAGTGCGGCGATGGCCTCGTCGAGCAGCCGGCCCTGCTGCAGCAGGCCCAGTTCCAGAGCATCCGGCAGGGCCTGGCCCTGTTCGTCGCGCACGCGCCGGCCGCGCTGCCAGGTGCCGGCCTGGCGGCTGCCGTCGGCCAGGGTCAGGGTGCCGTTGCCGGCATAGTCGCCGGCGACGAACTGGCCCTGGTAGTGGCTGCCGTCGGCCAGGGTCAGCAGGCCCTCGCCCTGGTAGCGCCACTCCTCGAACTGGCCGACATAGCGGCTGCCGTCGCTGCCGATGTACTCGCCCGGGCCGTCGAGCACGCCCGCGCTGAATTCGCCGCTCCAGACGTCGCCGGCCGCGCTCTGGTAGCGGCCCTTGCCGTGGAACTCGCTGTCCTTGAAGCCGCCGCTGTAGGTGTCGCCCTCGGCGTTGCTGAAGCTGCCCTGGCCATTGAGCTGGCCCTGGCTGAACACCCCGCTGAACTGGTTGCCGTAGGCGTCGCGGCGGACCCCCTGGCCTTCCGGCTGGCCGTTGACGAACTGGCCCTGGAAGCTGCTGCCGTCGGCCGTTTCGAGTTTGCCCAGGCCGTGGAAACGGTCGTCGGCGAATTCGCCCTGGTAGCGCTGGTCGCCCTGTTCCAGCAGGCCCTCGCCGGCAAAGCGGTTGCGCGCGAAACCGCCCTGGTAGCGGCTGCCGTCGCTGTAGGTGAGGGTGCCCTGGCCGTGGAACATGCCCTGGCGAAATTCCCCCAGGTAATGTTCGCCGCCCGGGCCCTGCCATTCGCCGGGGCCGTCGAGCTGGCCGTCCTTGAACTGGCCGACGAACCAGCTGCCGTTGCGGTAGTCCAGACGCCCCGGGCCCTGCAGCAGGCCGTCGACTATCTCGCCGCGGTACTGCGCGCCGTCGGGCAGCACGGCATCGGCCGGCAGCAGGCTGCGCGCCTCGTCGCAGCCGCCGAGCAGCAGGGTCAGGCAGAGGGGCAGTAGGCGCAGCGCAAGCGGCTTCATGGCAGACGTCCGGGTCGGGGCATTGCCGGCAGTATGCCGCAAGCGCGGGCGCTTGCGCTGCTGCGCCGCACGCTTGGGCGAAGGGCGGGGCGGAGCCCGCCGCGAGGGGTCAGACGAAGCAGAGGGTCAGCGGTTCGGCGATATAGGCCGGTTTCTCCTGGCCTTCGATCTCCAGCACGGCACGGGCCTTGAGCAGCCACTGGCCGGGGTTCTTCTCGTTGGCGTCGGTCAGGGTCACCGTCAGGCGCACCTTGGAATCGACCTTCACCGGCTGGATGAAGCGCACGCTGTCGAGGCCGTAATTCACCGCCATCTTCAGGCCCTGGGGCATGATCATGATGCCTTCCATCAGCATCGGCACCAGCGACAGCGACAGGAAACCGTGGGCGATGGTGGTGCCGAAGGGGGTCAGCTTGGCCTTTTCCGGGTCGACGTGGATGAACTGGTGGTCGCCGGTGCATTCGGCGAACTGGTTGATGCGCTGCTGGTCGATGGTCAGCCACTCGGACTTGCCGAGTTCCTTGCCAACATAGTCCTTGAGCTCTGCTACGGGTACGAACGGCATAGTTCCTCCTTGAGGACGCGGGTGTTGTTGTTTTTGCGTGGAACCCTTGCCGGCTAGATCATCACGAGGCCGGCACCGGGTCAAGCCTGGCTCGCCGCACTGAATGACGCGGCATAGGCGCGGCAGGCGAAGCAAGACAGGGGCCAGCGCGCGGCCATCGCGCCTATAATGGCCGGCATGTCCTTGAAGATGCCCGAATACCCCTGAGAACCCGTTGGCGATCTGCTGCGCGGCGGCTTTGCTGCGTTGGAGAGCGCAAACAGCTTCCGCCATTCGGCATCGCACCTTTCGGAGATTTTGCCCATGCTGCTTCGCGGCCTGTCCTGGCTGGTGTTGTGCCAGTTGCTCGGTACCGCCCTCAACGTCCTGCTGCTGCCCATGCTGCCCGGGCCGATCATCGGCATGCTGTTGCTGTTCGTCTTCCTCATGCTGCGCGGCGAGGTGGGCGAGCCGCTCAGCGTCGCCTCCAGCAGCCTGCTCAAGTACCTGCCGCTGATCCTGGTGCCGCCGGCGGTGGGGGTGATGGCCTATGCCGGCGACATCCTCGCCGACTTCTGGGCGGTGGTCGGCGCGCTGCTGCTGTCGCTGCTGCTGTCGGTGGCCTTCGCCGGCTGGCTGATGCAGAAACTGATCGAGCGCCAGCAGCGCCGGGAGCAGGCATGAGTCCGGACTGGCAGGGCGCCTGGCAGGCGCTGACCCACCACCCATTGTTCGGTATCGGCATCACCCTGGGCGCCTACCAGCTGGCCATCGCCGCCTACGAGCGCACCCGCTGGGTGTTCCTGCAGCCGGTGCTGGTGTCGATGCTGACGGTGATCGGCATCCTGCTGGTCTGCGGCCTGAGCTTCGCCGAGTACAGGAGCAGCGTCGCGGCCCTGACCCTGCTGCTCGGCCCGGCCACCGTGGCCCTGGCCGTGCCGCTGTACCTCAACCTGCGACGCATCCGCCAGCTGTTCTGGCCGATCGTGCTGACCCTGCTGCTCGCCGGCACCCTGGCCACGGTGCTGGGCGCCGGGCTGGCCTGGCTGTTCGGCGCCGAGCGGCTGATGCTGATGAGCATGGCGCCGAAATCGGTGACTTCGCCAATCGCCATGCTGGTGGCCGAACAGATCGGCGGAATCGCCGCGCTGGCGGCGGTGTTCGTGATGATCACCGGGGTCATCGGTGCCATCGTCGGGCCCTCGTTGCTGCGCCTGTGCGGGGTCCAGCATCCGGCGGCGCAGGGCATGGCGCTGGGCATCACCGCGCATGCGGTGGGCACGGCGCGGGCGTTGCAGGAAAGCGACGAGTGCGGCGCCTTCGCCGCCCTGGCCATGAGCCTGATGGGCGTGATCACCGCCGTGCTGTTGCCGCTGGCGATTGTTCTGCTGCTGTGAGGTGACGATGAATCTGCCGCTGTTTCCGCTCAACACCGTGCTGTTCCCCGGCTGCATGCTCGATCTGCAGATCTTCGAGGCGCGCTACCTGGACATGATCAGCCGCTGCATGAAGCAGGGCAGCGGTTTCGGCGTGGTCTGCATAGTCGAGGGCGAGGAGGTCGGCGAGGCCGCCAGCAGCTTTGCCGCCATCGGGTGCGAGGCGCTGGTGCGTGACTTCCAGCAGCGGCCCAACGGCCTGCTGGGGATTCGCGTCGAAGGTGGTCGGCGTTTCCGGGTGCGCAGTGCCCAGGTGTTGCCGGATCAGCTGACCATCGCCGAGGTGGACTGGCTGGATGAGGCCGCGGAATGCCCCCTGCTGGCCGAGCATGCCGACCTCGCCGCGCTGCTGGCGGCGCTGGCCGAACACCCGCTGGTGGCCTCGCTGGGCATGGGCGGCGTGGCCGTCGGCCAGGCGCAACTGGCCAACCAGCTGGCCTACCTGTTGCCGCTGGAGCCGGGGCAGAAGCTGCAGGTGCTGCAGCAGGACGACCCCGGCGCGCGCCTGGCCCAGCTGCAACTGCTGCTTGAGCAGTTGCAGGGCGAGTCCGGCGGCTGAGCAGCAGGCCGTGGAAAAACTACCTACGTTGCCATCGCGGCGTTAAAAACAGGCTCAAAATGCTCATTTACAGCTCGTAAACTCCGCTTTTTCGCCTGTTTTTGCCTTGCGCTGGCTGCCTCGCCTACGTTTTTTCAACGGCCTGCTAGGGCGTGCCCATCCCCGCCGCCTGCATGAATAGGCGCAGCAACCAGGACAGCGCGCCCAGGGCCAGCACGCTGGCGGCCCAGATCAATACCAGCCAGCCCAGGCGCTGCCACAGCGGTTTCTTCTCGGCATCGTGCATGGCGTGCCCTCAGTGGTAACCGTCTTCCTGGGTCACCTTGCCGCGGAACACGTAGTAGCTCCAGGCGGTGTACATCAGGATGAAGGGGATGATGAACAGCGCGCCGACCAGGATGAAACCCTGGCTCTGCGGCGGTGCGGCGGCTTCCCAGATGCTGATCGACGGCGGGATGACGTTGGGCCACAGGCTTATCCCCAAGCCGCTGTAGCCGAGGAAGATCAGCACCAGGGTGAGCAGGAAGGGCGAGTAGTGGGCGTTTTCCGCCACCGCCTTGAGCAGCGCCCAGGTGCAGACCAGCACCAGCACCGGCACCGGCATGAACCAGAACAGGTTCGGCAGGCTGAACCAGCGCTCGGCGATCTCCGGGTGTGCCAGCGGCGTCCACAGGCTGACGATGCCGGTCACCGCCAGCAGGACGAACACCAGCGGCCGCGCCAGATCGTGCATCTGCAACTGCAGGCGGCCTTCGGTCTTCATGATCAGCCAGGTGCAGCCGAGCAGCGCGTAGGCGGCGATCAGCGCCAGGCCGCAGAACAGCGAGAAGGGCGTCAGCCAGTCCAGGGCGCCGCCGGCATAGGTCCGCTCGACCACCTCGAAACCGTCGATATAGGCGCCCAGGGCCACGCCCTGGAAGAAGGTCGCGGTCAGCGAGCCGCCGATAAAGGCCTTGTCCCACAGGTGACGCTTGGCCGCCTTGGCCTTGAAGCGGAACTCGAAGGCCACGCCGCGGAAGATCAGCCCCAGCAGCATCAGGATCAGCGGCAGGTAGAGGGCGTCGAGCACCACCGCGTAGGCCAGCGGGAAGGCGCCGAACAGCGCCGCGCCGCCGAGCACCAGCCAGGTCTCGTTGCCGTCCCACACCGGCGCCACGGTGTTCATCATCACGTCGCGCTCGCCCTCGTCCCGGACGAAGGGGAAGAGGATGCCGATGCCCAGATCGAAGCCGTCCATCACCACGTACATCATCACGCCGAAGGCGATGATCACCGCCCAGATCAGCGAAAGATCGATACCCATGTTCAGGCCCTCCCGCCCGGCAGATCGGTTTCCGTGTCGTCGAAGTCCTCTTGCGCCGCCGACAGCGGCCGCGACGGCGTGCGCGGCTGGCCCGGGCCGCCCTGGGTGACTTCCTGGCCCTCGTCGATCCGCGGGCCCTTGCGCACCAGGCGCAGCATGTAGCCGATGCCGGCGCCGAACAGGGCGAAGTAGACCACCACGAACAGCGCCAGGGTCAGGCTCATCTGCGCGAAGCTGTGCCCGGACGAGGCATCGGCGGTGCGCATCAGGCCCTGGACGATCCACGGCTGACGGCCGATCTCGGTGGTGTACCAGCCGGCGAGGATGGCCAGGATGCCGGACGGGCCCATCCACACCGCCAGGTGCAGGAAGGGTCGCGAGGCGAACAGCCGGCCGCGGTAGCGCAGCCAGGTGCCCCAGAGGCCGACCAGGATCATCAGCAGGCCCATGGCGACCATCACCCGGAAGGTCCAGAACACTATGGTGGAGTTGGGCCTATCCTCGGGCGCGAATTCCTTCAGCGCCGGCACCTGCTTGTCCAGGCTGTGGGTCAGGATCAGGCTGCCCAGCGCGGGAATCTCGACCTTGAAGCGGGTTTCCTCGCGTTCCATGTCCGGCCAGCCGAACAGGATCAGCGGGGTCGGCTCGCCGCTGCTGTTGTCCCAGTGGCCTTCCATCGCGGCGATCTTGGCCGGCTGGTATTTCAGCGTGTTGAGGCCGTGCAGGTCGCCGATAAAGGCCTGCACCGGCGCCACCAGCAGCGCCATCCACACCGCCATCGACAGCATCTTGCGGATCGCCGGGTTGTCGCGCCCGCGCAGCAGGTGCCAGGCCGCCGAGGCGCCGACGAAGAAGGCGGTGGCGAGGAAGGCCGCCGTGGCCATGTGCGCCAGGCGATAGGGGAAGGAGGGGTTGAACACCACGGCGAACCAGTCCACCGGGATCACCCGGCCGTCGACTATCTCGAAGCCCTGCGGGGTGTGCATCCAGCTGTTGGAGGCGAGAATCCAGAAGGTGGAAATCAGCGTGCCGATCGCCACCATCAGCGTGGAGAAGAAGTGCAGGCCCGGGCCGACGCGGTTCCAGCCGAACAGCATGACGCCGAGGAAGCCCGCCTCGAGGAAGAAGGCGGTGAGCACCTCATAGGTCAGCAAGGGGCCGGTGACCGCCCCGGCGAAGTCGGAGAAGGCGCTCCAGTTGGTGCCGAACTGGTAGGCCATGACCAGGCCGGAGACCACGCCCATGCCGAAGTTGACCGCGAAGATCTTCGCCCAGAAGTGGTAGAGGTCGCGGTACACCGTCTCGCCGCTTCTCAGCCACAGACCTTCGAGCACGGCCAGGTAGCTGGCCAGACCGATGGTGATGGCGGGGAAGATGATGTGAAAGGAAATGGTGAAGGCAAACTGGATTCGGGCGAGATCGAGCGCCTCTAAACCGAACATGGCACATCCTCATACAGGTTATCTCGGACCCGGCACGGTCTGCCGGGCCACAGACTCCAGGCGTTGGAGTCACAGCAAGGCGCAATTGTTCTTGTCGAGCGAGGCGCAGCGGAGGTCGGGCCCAATGGCCCGCAGGCGCAAACCCACGAAGGTTGTATTGACCTGGATCAATCCACATCGAAAAGACTAGCGGGTCTGGGCGCGCTTGACGCTGTGGTGATTTGCCGCGCGGCAGGCCACCGCAGGCTGGGGTGTGGACGGTGCGCACGGCCCAGGCGGCCCCGCGACACCCTACAGGTGGGCGGCACGGCCGGGCCAAAAAACGCCGGGAGCATCCTTCACCGTCGCGCAGCGACGGCCCGCAGACTGGCCACCAGGAATGGCAGGCCAAAAAAATAGGCGGCCGCGCATCGCGCGGGCCGCCCCAATTCACGGAGTTGCTTACATCCTGTGAGCGCGATGACTTGCGCTCACCGACATTGGATTACTTTTCCAGGATCGCGGTCACACCCTGACCGCCGGCGGCGCAGATGGAGATCAGCCCGCGGCCCTGCCCGGCCGCCGCAAGCAGCTTGGCCAGGTTGGCGACGATGCGCCCGCCGGTGGCGGCGAAGGGGTGGCCGGCGGCGAGCGAGCTGCCCTTGACGTTCATCCGGCTGCGGTCGATGGCGCCCAGCGGCGCGTCCAGGCCCAGACGCTCACGGCAGTAGTCGGCGTCTTCCCAGGCCTTGAGGGTGCACAGCACCTGGGCGGCGAAGGCCTCGTGGATCTCGTAGTAGTCGAAGTCCTGCAGGCGCAGGCCGTTGCGCGCCAGCAGCCGCGGCACGGCGTAGACCGGTGCCATCAGCAGGCCCTCCTGGCCCCGGACGAAATCCACCGCCGCC
>NZ_AVOF01000130.1:0-28077 GCF_000465935.2 Pseudomonas sp. EGD-AK9 | reverse complement strand
CCGGCAGCGCCGCGGCCTCGTCCAGCGCCGGGATGACGACGCTGAGGCGGCTCATGGCGTCGCCCGTGGCGCCTCCGCCGGCTCCTCTGGCGCCGCGACGGGGTCCTGCATCTGCTCCTGCACGGTCTGCTCGTCGACCCGCGGATCGAGCGCTGCCATCAGTGGCGAGCCGGCCACATTGGCCGGGCTGCCCAGGTGATGCAGCGGCGCGTCCTCGACCTGATGCAGGTGAGTGACCACCTCGGGACGGATGCGCCAGACCAGGATCAGCGTGCAGCAGCAGACGAACACGTAGAGCATGTGGGCGCCATAGAGGCGCATCAGCACCCCCGCCAACAGCGGGCCGATACAGGCGCCGACGCCGAAGGTCACCAGCAGCATGGCGGTCAGCGACACCCGCCGCTCCGGCTCGACGTGGTCGTTGGCCAGCGCCACCCCCAGCGGGTAAAGACTGAACAGCATCAGGCTGACCACGAAGCCGATACCGATCAGCGGCAACAGCGTCACCTGCTGCAGCAGCGCCAGCGGCAACGCGGCGAGCAGCAGCAGTGCGGCGCAACCGCGGATCAGCAGTACCCGGTCGCGTCGGTCCGACAGCCAGCCCAGCGGCCACTGCACCAGCAGGCCAGCGAGGATGCAGCTGCCCATGAACAGGCCGACCTGCTCGGTGCTCAGGCCCATGCGCGTGGCATAGAGCGGCGCCAGGCCATAGAAGGCCCCGATCAGCAGCCCGGCCACGGCCACGGTGGTCAGCGACAGCGGCACCCGGCTGAGGAAGAAGCGCAGCTCCAGCGGCGCCGGGTGCAGCGGTGCCGGGTGCAGGCGCCGGGTCAGCGCCACCGGCACCAGACACAGGGCGAAGCACAGGGCCACCAGCATCAGCAGTTCCGGGCCCAGGGTCGGGTGCACCACCAGCACCAGCTGGCCGAGGATCAGCCCCAGATAGCAGGCCGCCATATAGCCGCTGAACACCAGGCCGCGCTGGCTGGCCTCGGCCTGCTCGTTGAGCCAGCTCTCGATCACCATGTACTGGCACATCATGCCCAGGCCCACCAGCATGCGCAGCAGCAGCCAGAACGGCAGCCACTCCACCAGGCCATGGCCGAGCACCGCGGCGGTGACCACCCCGGCGCAGGCGACGTAGGCGCGGATATGCCCGACCCGGGCGATCAGCCGATGGCCCTGCTTGCCGCCGAGCACCAGGCCGAAATAGTTGGCCGCCATCAGCGCGCCGACCCACAGGCCGTCCACCGTGTCGGCCAGGCGCAGGGCCAGGTAGGTGCTGAGCAGGCCGGAGCCGAGCAGCATCAGCAAGGTAGCGAAGTACAGCGAACGGAAGGACTTCCAGATCGGGCGCATGAACGGCTACGGCTCCTTGTGCGGGGCGCGCCCGGCAGGGCGCGCGGTACGGCGCGAATACATAGGGAGCGGCGGCCGGTCAGGCCTGCGCGGCCAGCACGCGTCGCTCCCAGGGGGTGATTTCATCGTAGAAGCTGGTCAGCTCCAGGGTCTTGCTGGCGATGTAACCTTCGATGAATTCCGCACCGAACAGTTCGACCGCCAACTCGCTGCGTTTCAGACGCTCGATGGCGGCATGCATGGTACAGGGTAGCGCCAATTCGTCGGGCACCTCGAACTCGCCCTGGATCGGCGCACTCGGCTGCAGCTCGCGCTCCAGACCGTGCAAGCCGGCGGCCAGGCTGGCGGCCAGGGCCAGATAGGGGTTGGCATCGGCGCCCGGCAGGCGGTTCTCCACCCGCCGCGCCACCGGCGCACTGGCCGGAATGCGCAGGCCGGCGGCGCGGTTGTCCGCCGACCAGCAGGCATTGTTCGGCGAGGCATAGGGATGGCACAGGCGCTGGTAGGAATTCACATGGGGGGCGAACAGCAGGGTGAAATCGGCCAGCGCCGCCTGCTGACCGCCGATGAAGTGATAAAAGGCCGCCGTCGCCTCGCCGTCGTCGGCGCTGAAGATATTGCGCCCGCTGCCCCGCTCCACCACGCTCTGGTGGATATGCATGGAACTGCCCGGGGTATGCGCCAGCGGCTTGGCCATGCACACCACGCTGAGGCCGTGCTTGAGCCCGACCTCCTTGAGCAGGTGCTTGAACAGCAGGGTCTGGTCGGCCAGTTGCAACGCATCGCCGTGCAGCAGGTTGATCTCGAACTGGCTGACGCCCATCTCGTGCATGAAGGTGTCGCGCGGCAGGCCGAGCGCCGCCATGCAGCGGTAGACCTCGGCGAAGAAGGGGCGCAGGCCGTTGCCGGAGCTGACGCTGAACGCCGCACCGCCATCCTCGCGGCGACCGTCCAGACCGACCGGCGGCTGGAACGGCTGCAGCGGATCGGCATTCGCCGCGAACACGAAGAACTCCAGCTCGGTGGCCACCACCGGCTGCCAGCCATGCTCGGCGTAGCGCGCCAGCACGCGCTTGAGCAGGCCGCGGGTGGACAGGCCACTGCTGCGTCCGTCCAGCTCGTCGGCGTCGCAGATGGCCAGCGCGCGCGGCGGCTCGCTCCAGGGCAGGCGGTGGATCTGCGTCGGCACGGCGTTGAGCGCCAGGTCGCCGTCGTCGCCGCCGTAGAAACGCGCCGGCGGGTAGCCGCCCATGATGCACTGCAGCAGCACGCCGCGGGCCAGTTGCAGCCGCCGCCCTTCGAGAAAGCCGGCGGCGGTCATCACCTTGCCACGCGGCACGCCGTTGAGGTCGGGGGTCACGCACTCGATTTCGTCGATGCCGCGCAGGAGGGTTTCCAGTGCAGGGCGGCTGGCAGTGCTCATCTGTGGTTGTCCTTGTGTGCTCGAATACCGTCGGCCGACGGCGAGATGGACAAAATACGCAGCGGATGTTCGATATTTCAAGCACTCGCCGCTTGCCGAGATGCGACACCGGCTTGCACCCTGTCGCCCTGATCGCCCCGGCGCGGTCGACGCCCGCCGCGACTGTGCTAGAGTCGCGCGCTATTTTTTCCGCCGAGCCTCTCGCGCCCGGCCGGAAGCCCTGTCGCCCGGGGCCCAGCGCCACTTGTGGCGCGGCCCAGCAACCAGAGACTCCCGCGATGTCCGAAGCCATTCACCCTGCCCTGCAGCTGCTCAACCGCACCAGCCTGGTGATGCAGATTTTCATCGGCCTGCTGGCCGGTATCGTCCTCGCCCTGATCGCCCCGCAGGCGGCGCTGTCCGTCGGCTTCGTCGGCAACGTGTTCGTCTCGGCGCTGAAAGCGGTGGCGCCGGTACTGGTGTTCATTCTGGTGATGTCGTCCATCGCCAACCACCAGCACGGCCAGCAGACCCATATCCGCCCGATCCTGCTGATGTACCTGATCGGCACCTTCAGCGCCGCGCTGGTGGCGGTGGTGGCCAGCTTCGCCTTCCCCTCGGCGCTGGTGCTGAGCAGCCAGGCCGCCGAACTGACGCCCCCCGGCGGCATCGGCGAGGTGCTCAAGACCCTGCTGCTGAATATCGTCGACAATCCGGTGAATGCGGTGCTCAAAGGCAACTTCATCGGCATCCTGGCCTGGGCCATCGGTCTGGGCTTCGCCTTCCGCCATGCCAGCACCGGCAGCAAACGGCTGCTGGGTGATCTGTCCGATGGTGTCACCGCCATCGTCAAGCTGGTGATCCGCCTGGCGCCGCTGGGCATCTTCGGCCTGGTCGCCGCGACCCTGGCCGAATCCGGCTTCGATGCCCTGCTCGGCTACCTGCACCTGCTGGTGGTGCTGGTCGGCTGCATGCTGCTGGTGGCGCTGCTGGTCAACCCGGCGCTGGTGTACTGGAAGATCCGCCGCAACCCCTACCCGCTGGTGTTCACCTGCCTGCGCGAGAGCGGCCTGACCGCCTTCTTCACCCGCAGCTCGGCGGCCAACATCCCGGTCAACCTGCAGCTGAGCCAGCGCCTGGGCCTGCACGAGGAAACCTACTCGGTGTCGATCCCGCTGGGCGCCACCATCAACATGGCCGGCGCGGCCATCACCATCACCATCCTGACCATGGCCGCGGTGCATACCCTGGGCATCGCCGTCGATCTGCCGACCGCCCTGCTGCTCAGCGTGCTGGCCTCGATCAGCGCCTGCGGCGCCTCGGGCGTGGCCGGCGGCTCGCTGCTGCTGATCCCGCTGGCCTGCAGCCTGTTCGGCATCCCCAACGAGGTGGCGATGCAGGTGGTGGCTATCGGCTTCATCATCGGCATCGTCCAGGACTCGGCGGAAACCGCACTGAACTCCTCCACCGACGTGCTGTTCACCGCCGCCGCGTGCATGGCGCAGGAGCGCAGCGACGGCTGATCGCCGACCCGTATCACGGCAAGAGGCCCACCCAGCGCGGGCCTTTTGCTTTCCAATGAAACATATTCCTAATTGCTAATTTGTATCATTAGCAATGTCCTGCTAGATTCCCTGCCACCGCCCCGAACCATTCGCGAAGCTGCAGGGTTTCACCTTCATGTCCGATGCCTCTGGCGACCTCGCCGTGCTGCTTACCACCCTGCGCGCCACTGTCCCTGCCCTGCACGGCCGTATCGGCACGCCAAGCCCCGATCAGCTGCAGTGCGCCAGCCCAGGCAACCCGCAACGGATCGCCGCGTTGCACGCGCACTGGCAACGCGCCCACCCCGGCGCCGGCCGCCACTACTGGACCACCCGCAGTTGGACCCTGCTGATCTGGCAACCGATCTACCTCAGCCTGCTGGCCGTGCACCTGCAGCACCGCGCACCCTGCCTGGGACAATTGGGGCAATCGGTCTGCGACGGCTTCGTCGGTGGCTTCAGCCTGCCGTCGCATAGCCCGCAGCGCGGCGAGCAGCAAGAGTTGATCGCCCTCGCCGCCGGGCAGATTGGCGATTTCGTCGAACGGCAACTGGACGAGTTCGACCGCGTCGCCAGCATCCATCCCAAGCTCGCCAGGCTGTTCGCCGTCGATTGCACGCGAGCCGCGCTGCTACTGGTGCAGCGCCGGCTGGGCCTGCCCAACTCGGCGTTGCGCGAACTGGAGGCCTGCTGGCTGCGAGCGCTAGCCATGCCGCGCAGCAGCGCACTGCTCGAGGTTCGCCTGGACGACGGCCGCGAGTGCCTGGCGCTGGGCCGCAACGCCTGCTGCCAGCATTTTCGCCGCGAGGACGGCGAATTCTGCAGCACCTGTCCGAAGCTCAAGCCGGCGGAACGCCAGCGCCGTCTGCGCGAGGAACTGGCAAAGGTGGACTGAAGCAGCCGCCGGCCAGGCGCCGGCGGCGCTGTACAGCCTTGCTCAGTACGTCCAGCTCAGCCTCAGGGTCGCATTGCGCGACGGCGCGTAGTAGGACTGCGCCCAGTACAGGCTGGTCAGGTACTTGCGGTCGAACAGGTTGTTGACGTTGAGCGAGACGTTGAAGTGCGAGTCGAGGTCGTAGCGGGCCAGCGCATTGACCACGGCGTAGGAGCCCTGACGGCTGACGATGGTCGCGCCGCTGGTGGACGTGCCCTGCTCGCGGACGATCTCGCCCTGCCAATTGACGCTGCCGCCCAGCTTCAGGCCCTGCACCTGCGGCACCCGATAGGTGGTGGCGAGATACAGGCTGTTCTGCGGAATGAAGGTGCGCGTGCGGCTGCCATCGCCATCGCGAATCGAGAACAGACGAGTCAGGCCACCACTGGCCAGGCCAGTGGCGCCAGACACAGGGCCATGGCCAGCACGCGGGGGCTGCAGCTGGCGCGCAAGCGCGCCGGGTGTCGTGAGTGATACATCGCGTTCATGGGCAGACACTTTTTCTTGGTTGAGTGGGATAAGGCGTTGGCGCAGCGCAAGGAGACTGCAGTTCATCGCGGCAACCTCCATGTCGGGCCGATACCCGCGCCTCAGCGGCGCTCGGCTGCCAGGGCCTGGCCCATCACCTGGCGATACCAGCCGTGGAAATGCTGCATGCCCTCCTCCAGCGGTATCTGGTACGGGCCGCTGTCGTCGATGCCGCGCTGGTACAGCGCACGCCGGCCGGCATCGGTTCGCTCGGCGATCTCGTCGTCCTCGATGGCGGTTTCCATGTAGGCGGCGCGGTGCGCCTCGACCAGCTCGCGGTTGCCCTCGCACAGCGCCTGCGGGTAGTAGAACTCGACGACGTTGAGGCACTCGTGCACGCCCTTGGGGTAAACGGTGGAAAGCACCAGGGCGTGGGGGAACACCTCGATCATGTGGGTCGGGTAGTAGCTGGCCCAGATGGCGCCGAAGTCCGGCGCGGCATCGCCATGCACGGCCATCAGGCCTTCATGCCAGGCGCGGTAGGTATCGGTGCCGGCACGCGCCAGGTTGGGGTTCACGTTGATGCGCTGCAGGCTGTACCAGTCGCCATAGTCCCACTGCAGCCCCTCGCTGCGCACGTAGCGGCGCAGGCCGGGATGGAAGGAGGCGATGTGGTAGTCGTCGTTGTAGATCTCGATGAAGGTTTTCCAGTTGCACTTGCACGGGTGCATCTCGACGTGGTCGAGCTGGTAGTCGGAGAAATCCATGTCCGGGCGGCGGAACAGCGCGCCGATGTCGGCGACCGGATCGCGCGGTCCCTCGAAGAGAAAGCCGGCGACGTTGTGCAGGGGGTAACGCGGCAGGTTGCGGCAGGGCTTCTGCGCAAACTTCGGCGCACCGACGATCAGCCCGCTGCTGTCGTAGGTCCAGGCGTGCAGCGGGCACAGGATGCGGTTGCCGGTGGCGCGCAGATTGCCGCGGCGCACCGCACTGGCATCGCTGCCCGGGCTGAAATCGCCGAGCATCAACGCCTGACGGTGACGGCAGACGTTGGACAGCAGCTCCACGCCATGCTCGTTGCGCACCAGGATGCGGCTGTGCTCCTCATGCGGCAGCGCGTACCAGTCGCCCAGCTCGGGCACCATCTTCTCGTGGCCGATGTAGTTGGCGCAGTGGCGGAAGATCAGCTCCTGCTCGCATTCGTAGATCGCCGGGTCGCAGTAACTGCGAATCGGCAACTGCGGCTCGGTGGGGCGAAAATCGTAGGGCGTGGCGGCAAACTGAGCGGTGCGACTGGGGTTGTACATGCTTGGCTCCTTGCAGCGAGCGCGAGGCGGACGGGCACCGGCCAGCGGAAATCGGCCTGCACCGATCCCGCCCGCGTCGGCGCAGCAACGCCTCAGGCTCTGGGCTATGACCCAATCCGGGCCATGGAAGTCGTTGCCCCGCCAGGCGCCGCCTGACGGGGCGGGCAGCTAGCGCTGCAGCTCGGCGCTACGCCGTGGCACCGGCTCGTGCTCGCTGCGGGGCGCGAACGGGGCGACCGGGTTGGCCAGCGGCTCGGCCATGATCAGGCTGCCCGCCGGGTTGGCCAGGTCGACCATCTGCAGGTTGTTCTTCAGCTGCAGGCGGTTCAGGCACGAATGCAGGAAGCTCGGCGCGAAGAAGTCGTAGCGCGCGAAGCGCTCGGCCAGCTCCGGGTGCGCGCGCTGATAGTCGATCACCGACTCGGCGACACCGCGCCAGAATTCGGCCTCGCTCATGCACTGGTTCTCTTCGAGGATCTGGCTCATATGGCGGAACACGCCGTCGAACACGTCGATGAAGATGCCGAGAATCTTGTAGTCCTCCGGCACGTCCACGGCCAACCGCTCCAGCCCCGGCGGCATCTGCGCGTCCTTGTCGAGAATCGCCGACTCCTCGGCGATGTCCTTCATGATCGCGCGCACGGGCACGTGGCCGTCGAGCACCAGAATCAGGTTCTCGCCGTGCGGCATGAACACCAGATGGTGCGCGTAGAAGCAGTGCATCAGCGGTCGCAGGAAGGCGTCCAGGTAACGGCGCATCCAGGCCCGCGGCGCCAGCCCGGAGCGGCGGATCAGCTCGGGCAGCAGCGCCAGGCCCTGCGGGTCGACATGCAACAGCGCGGCCATGGTCATCAGCCGTTCGCCGCTTTTCAGGCGGCTACCGGGGCTCTCCCGCCACAGCGCTGACAGCATCTTCTTGTACGGGCTGTCGGTCTCCAGCGCCGCCTCGTAGTAGCGGTTGCGATAGCCCACCGAGGCGACTTCGCGCAGGATGCTGAAACCGTATTCACGCAGCACCGGGTCGCTGCTGATCAACTGGTCGAGGTAGGCGTTGATCGCCGGCGTGCCGGCCATGTAGTACGGCGACAGGCCGCGCATGAAGCCCATGTTGAGGATCGACAGCGAGGTCTTCACATAGCAGCGTTGCGGCTGCGACAGGTTGTAGTAGGTGCGCAGCGACTGCTGGGCCACATACTCGTCGCTGCTGCGCCCCAGCGGCACGATTTTGCGCTGGGCGATGTCGGCGGCGAACATCAGGCTCAGCTTGCTGAACCACTGCCAGGGATGGGTCGGCATCAGCAGGTAGTCATCGGCATTCAGCCCCTGCTCCTGCAATTGCTGGCGGTAGGCCTGCAGTTGCGCCTCGCCCAGTTCCTCACGCAGCAGTTGCTCGTGGTCCAGCCCGGGCACGGCGGCGAAGTGCGCGTTGTCGCGGTGCACAGCAAGCCAGATGATAGCGAAGCGCGAGCCGGTTTCCGGTGCGTAGGCGTGGTAGTCGAAAG
The DNA here is from genome assembly GCF_000465935.2 of Pseudomonas sp. EGD-AK9. NCBI lineage: Bacteria > Pseudomonadati > Pseudomonadota > Gammaproteobacteria > Pseudomonadales > Pseudomonadaceae > Pseudomonas > Pseudomonas sp. EGD-AK9. The sequence continues at coordinate 19,561 of NZ_AVOF01000130.1, read as the reverse complement.
CGTTGAAGCCCAGGCGGCCGTTGTTGGCGACGAAGCCTGGGTGGCCCTCGATCATCGCCGCCTCGATGGTCTGGTAGTCGGCGTCGGCCAGCTCGGCGCTGCTCAGCGCGCGCTCGCCGTGCTTGAAGGCGGCGCCGTAGAGCGTGCTGCTGATTTCATCCAGGTACACCGGCAGCTTGTCCGCCGGAATACCCAGCGTACGCTTGAGGTCGATGACGAAGGTCAGCGCATCGAGCGCCTGCGGCTGGCCATCGAGCAGGCGTTCGATGCTGGCCGGCTCGATATGCCAATGACGCAAGGCCATGGTGCGCGCTTCGAAGCGGTACACGCAGCCCTCGGTGTCGGCTGCCAGCTCGTAGCGCTGCCAGCCTGCGCGCTCGGCCGCGCCCAGCGGCTGCGGGTCGAACAGCTGCTCGTGGGCGTATTCGGCGATGGCCTTGCGCACCAGCAAGCGATTGACCTTGCGCCACAGCTCCGGGGTGAGGTGGGCGACGGCAGCGACAGGATGATCCAGACGAGGAGAAGTCATAGCGGGCTTGATCCTTCAAGTGATTGGAAAAAATCGGCGGGCGTGCAGAACGCCAGCAGTGCGGTCTTGGCAGGCAGCTCGACGGGCCCTTGCTCGACGAAACCGACCAGGCGGTTGAGGCGGTGTACCTTGTGATTGCGAATGTCCGGCTCCACCACCACCCGGCGGGCACCGAGTTCGTCGAAGAGAAAGGCCATCACCGCGCGCAGCACGTCACGGGTGAAGTGGCGAATCGGCTGGGTGCTCGGGCCGACGAAAAAGTGCATGCCGAGATCGCCGGGCCGCACCGCATAGCGCTTGCCCAGCGGGTCGTGCCGGGGGTCGTAGCACTCCAAGACGAAGGCCGGCGCGCCACGGTAGAAACCCATAAACGCGCGCATATGGCCACTGCCCATGGCGTCGGCGTAGAAGTCGCGGGTCGCCTCCAGGGTCATGTCCTGCATATTCCAGTAGTGGGCGTAATCCATCTGGTACCAGGGGTGGATCACCGCGACGTCTTCGTCGAGACGCAGCGGACGCAAGGTGAAATGCGGGTCGAGCAGCGCCCGCAGCTGGCTCAGCGCAATGGCTTCAGTTGGCATGGCAGAGTTCTCCCGGAGCGGCATGCCGGCGGTCGACGCCGAACCAGCCGCGGTCGATGATCGCCGTCAGCAGCAGGCCTGCCGCAGCGATGACGAAGGTCAGCGGAATACCGACCAGGTTGACCAGGAACCCGGCGCCGAACGAAGACAGCAGCACGCCGAGATTCTGGAAGAAGTTGGTCACGCCGAAGTCGCGGGCATAGGCATCCGGCGTGCTGACCTTGAACAGGGTGACCTCGAGCTTGACGATCACCTGATACAGCGCCCATCCATACAGGCAGCGGCCGACGATGATCAGCTCCAGCGAGTCGCTGGCCTGCAGCGCCAGGCCCAGCGCACCGAGCAACAGGTTGAACAGGGTGTGATCGGCCCAGCGCGGCGGCTGCGCGACCAGGTGCTTGAACAGCAATGCGAGCAAGGCGACGATGCCGGGGATGGCGAACACCAGGCCGGTCAGCAGCGGCTCGTGCAGCCCCGTGCGCGCCTCCCAGTACAGGGTGAAGAACGGCCGCACCAGGTAGGCGCTGAAGTCGAAGAGAAACATCAACAGGCACAGCTTGAGCAGCGCCGACAGCGCCTGCGGGCTGCGTCGCGGTACCGGCGCCAGGCCGCTCTGCTCCTCGCGGCTGAGTACCTTGACCACCCGTCCCGTGCGGATCAGGTAGAGACACAGCGCCATCTGCGCCAGATCCCCGGCGGCCATCAGGGCAATGCAGAAACTCGGCCCGTGATGCTCCAGCGCCATGCCACCGACGGCGGCCCCGAAGATCGCGCCGATATGGATGACCACCGACAGCAGGCCGATCACCAGGCTGTGGTTCTGCGGCTCCTCCAGACGCATCAGGTAGGGGAACATCAGCAGGTAGCTGGCCTTGGTCATGAACATCATCAGGCTCAGCAACCAGTAGCTCTCGACGCTCGGCGCCCAGATCGAGGCCAGGCAGAACAGCGCTGCCGCCCCCTGGGTGTAGAGCAGCAGGTGCATGGTCTCGATGCGCCTGGCGACCCGTGCCCAGACCGGCAGCATGCACATCACCGCAATCGAGATGGCGGCGATATAGGCCCCCACGTGCACCGGGCTGGTCACGCCGTAACGGGTTTCGAAGAACTGCGGGTAGAAGGCGATCAGAATCGAATCGCTGATCACGCCGAAGCCCGACATGATCAGAATGGTGGTGCGCAGGTTCATGCAGAAACGCCCCCCTGCCCGAGCGCGACGAAGCCGCTGTCAGCCGGCGGCTGGAAGTCCTGGTAGGCGGTGCGCGCCTCGCAAGGGTAGGCATCGCGCCCGGTCAGCTGGTTGAGCAGGCGCCCGTTGCGCCAGCAGGCCAGGCCGAGATCGGGGTTGGTCAGGCCATGGCTGTGCAAGCCGACGTTCTGCACGAAGATCTCGCGGTCCCGATGATCCACCGCCCAGTTCGGCGAGGGGGCGTAACGCCCCTGGGCATCCCAGCGAATCCGCTCGCGAATGCCTTCGATGAAGCTCGGCAGCTGGTAGCGATAGCCGGTGGCGAACACCAGCCCATCGGTCGCATGGCCATAACGCGCGCCCGTCTGGGCGTGCTGAAACTCCAGTTGCCACTGCCCGCTGGTAGCGTCTCGCCGACACTGCTGCAGCGCCAGGTTGGGCAGCAGCCGGACACCGGCAAGGCCCTGCTGCTGCCGCTCGTCCAAGGTCTGGTAGATGCGCTCGATCAGCGCTTGATTGATGCCGTTGTAGATACTGCGCTGGTCATCGAGTATCTGCTGCTTGACCCCGTCGCCAAGGCCGTAGAAGTAGCGACCGTAGTCCGGCGTGATCAACTCGAGGGTGAGCTTGGCGTTCTCCATCTGGAAGAAGCGCGGCGCACGGGTCACCCAGTTCAGCTGGTAGCCATGCTGCGGCGCCTGCTCCAGCAGGTCCTGAAAGACCTCGGCGCCACTCTGCCCGCTGCCGATCACGGTGATGCTGCGGCACCGCTGCAGCGCCTGCCTGCTCCCCAGGTAAGCCGAGGTATGCAGCGCCTGGCGGACGTCGCCTGGGCTGCAGCAGGCGGGAACGTGCGGCACGCCGCCGATGCCGATCACCAGCTTGCGGCAGCTGTACTGAAAGCCTTCGCCGGTATCGCCACGCACCCCTGCCAGGACATAACCGGGCAGCGCGGCGTCGTACCAGATCTCCTGCACCTCATGCTGGTAACGCAGGTTGTCCAGCTGCGCCGCCGCCCACTTGCAATAGCGGTCGAACTCCTGGCGCGACAGGTACCAGTTCTCGCGGATGTAGTAGTTGTACAAGCGGCCCTGCTGCTTGCAGTAGTTGAGGTAGCTGAAACGGCTGGTGGGATCGGCCATCGAGACCAGATCGGCAAGGAAGGGATTCTGTAGCGTGGTGCCGTCCAGCAGCATGCCGGGGTGCCAGCTGAATTCGGCCTTTCGGTCGAGAAACAGGCTGCGGGTCCCCAAAGGCTCCGCCAGGCATGCCAGCCCGAGATTGAAAGGCCCCAGGCCTATGGCAATGAAGTCGTAGGGCAATTCCGTGGTCATGTCGCGCCTCATCAGTCCGGATGAAAGTGGGCGGATACTAGACCTTGATGATAATGATTTGCAACAGCATGTAAGAATAAATGCTGATATAGAGACGTACGTCTTAGCACGGCCTTTCAAAGGCGAGTCGGGACGGGGATCAGGGGAACAGAAGCCGCGGTTTAGAGGTCCCGCGGGCTTTCAAAGGAGGTCAAGCGAGGCATTCACAAGCGCCATGTCAGGCACCTGAAACGCGTCCGATAGCGGAGGCCGGTCGTTTTGAATCAGAGGAAAGTGCGGAGAACCGCGGCGGATCGGAGAGGATGAAGGTGGCGTCCCCTGCTGGAATCGAACCAGCATCTAGCCCTTAGGAGGGGCTTATTCTATCCGTTGAACTAAGGGGACAAGGCCGTGCGCAAGGGATCGCGAAGGCCGGGCGGCATCTTAGCGGCGTCGCACGGATTTGTCATGCCACCGCCACGCACAGCGCGCCATACTCCTTCGATCCACCGCCCGGGAGCCACGCCATGCCGAGCCTCACCGATACCCTGCCCGACTCGCCCTTCGCCGCTTACGTCATCCGCGCCGCCTGCAGCGCCGACGCCAAACCGCTGGCCGCCCTGCTGCAGCAACTGGGCGAAGACGAACCGCCGCCCGACGCCGCCCTGCTCGCCCTGCGCCTCGCCGAGCCGGCGAAGGATCGCCTGGTGCTGGTGGCCGAACGCGACGGCAAACTGCTCGGCACCTGCACCCTGATCCTGATCGAACACCTGGCGCACAACTTCGCCCGCTCGGCGATCCTCGAAGACGTGGTGGTCGACGGCGAGGCGCGCGGCCTGGGTATCGGCCAGGCGCTGATGCAGCGCGCAGCGGAGCACGCCCGCGCCTGGGGCTGCTACAAGCTGGCGCTGTCGAGCAGCCAGAGCCGCGAGGCGGCGCACCGTTTCTATGAGGGCTTGGGCTTCCGGCCCCAAGGCGTCAGCCTGGCATTGGCGCTGGATTGAGGCCTTTGGTGGATAAGCTGCGCGTTATCCACCCTACCCGACCTAGGGTGGATGACGCCTTATCCATCCGCCATCCAGCGGTTGTCAGAACAACCCGAGGCTATGCAGGAACACCACTAGGATGCCCAGCGGGGTGACCACCCGCAGCACCTGCCACCACAGCGCGAACAGCCCGGGCTGCTCGATGCCGATGGCCTCCTGCACGGTCTTGCGGCTCAGCGCCCAGCCGGCGAACAGCACGGTGGCCAGGCCGCCCAGCGGCATCAGCAGGTTGGTGGTCAGGTAATCCAGGCTGTCGAAGAAGGTCTTGCCCAGCAGGGTCACCTCGCTCCAGGCATTGAACGACAGCACCGTGCCCAGACTCAGCAGCCACAGGGCGATACCGCTGAGCGCTACCGCCCTGAAGCGGCTGATGCCGAACTTCTCGGTCAGCCAGGCGATGGTCGGCTCGCTCAGAGAGATCGCCGAGGTCAGCGCGGCGATCGCCAGCATGATGAAGAACAGCCCGCCGACCAGCTGGCCCAGGGGCATCTGGCCGAAGGCGATCGGCAGGGTGACGAAGATCAGCCCCGGCCCCGCGCCCGGCTCCAGGCCGTTGGCGAACACCAGCGGGAAGATCGCCAGGCCGGCCAGCAGCGCCACCCCGGTATCGGCCAGGGCCACCATCAGCGCGGTCTTGGCGATCGAGGTGCCGGCCGGCAGGTAGGAGCCGTAGGCCATCATCGCGCCGCTGGCCAGGCTCAGGGTGAAGAAGGCATGCCCCAGCGCCACCAGCACGCCCTGGGCGCTGAGCTTGCTGAAGTCGGCGTCGAAGAGAAAATGCACCGCCTGCATGAAATGCCCGGTGGTGGCGGCATAGCCCACCAGCACCAGCAGCAGGATGAACAGCCCCGGCATGAGGAAACGCAGCGAGCGCTCCAGGCCGCCGCGCACGCCGAAGGCGACGATGCCGAGGGTCAGCGCCAGCACCAGGGTGCCGTAGCCGGCCAGCTGCCAGGGGTCGGCCAGCATGGCGCCGAACAGCGCGCCGCTGCTCTCGCCGTTCAACCCGGCGAAGCTGCCGCTCATGGCCGCCGGGGTGTAGGCCACGGCCCAGCCGGCGATCACCGTGTAGAAGCTGAGAATGAGAAAGCCGGTCAGCACCGCCAGGGTACCCAGCCAGCGCCAGTGCCGGCTGACCCGCGCCTCCTTGGCCAGGGCGGCGAAGGCGCCTTCGGGGTTGGCGCGGCCGCGGCGGCCGATCATCACCTCGGCCATCAGCAGCGGGATGCCGATGGCCAGGATGCACGCCAGGTAGACCAGGACGAAGGCGCCGCCGCCGTTCTGCCCGGTGATATAGGGGAACTTCCAGATATTGCCCAGGCCCACGGCCGAGCCGGTGGCGGCAAGGAAGAACACCCAGCGCGACGACCACAGGCCTCGGCCGGCGCTGCTGGAGGCACCGGCGAAGGCGCCGGCGGCGATGCTGTCTTGACTCATTGGGACTTGCCCTCTTGTTGTTGTGAAAGTCAGGAGGCTGGGGTGGTCGAGCCACCCCGGGTTCGGTACGCGCGGCTCAGAGGCCGCCCTGCAGACGCTCGCGGGCCATGCGGTCGGCGATGGCGGTGGTGGTCGCGCCCTCGCGCTCGGCGCGCTGGAAGATCTCCGTCAGGGTCGGGCCGATGCCTTCGATATGCGCCCTGAGCTGAGCGGCGCTGCCGCCGGTGCGCTCGTAGCAGACGTCGATGATGCCGCCGGCGTTGATCGCGTAATCCGGCGCGTACAGGCATTCGCGGCGACGCAGGGTCTCGGCCAGGCTGGCGTCGGCCAGCTGGTTGTTGGCGGCGCCGGCGATGATCGGCGCGCGCAGCGCCTCAAGGGTCTGCGGGTTGACGATGGCGCCCAGGGCGCAGGGGGCGAAGACGTCGACGTCGAGGCCGTAGATATCGTGCTGGCCGACGGCGGTGGCGCCGAGCTGGGCGACTGCGCGCTGCACGTTGGCGGCCTGGATATCGGTCACCCACAGCTGGGCGCCGGCGTCCTTGAGCAGCTTGGCCAGGCCGAAGCCGACCTGGCCGACGCCCTGGATGGCCACGCGGATGCCGGAAAGGTCCTGACGGCCGAGGCGATGGGCCACCGCCGCCTGGATGCCGATAAACACGCCATAGGCGGTGGACGGCGACGGATCGCCATCGCGACTGCCGCCACCGAAGGCTTCGCGCTGGCCGGCGCCGGCCACGTGGCGGGTGCGCTCGGCCATGATCTGCATCTCGGCCACGCCGGTGCCGGAATCCGCCGCGGTGATATAGCGCCCGCCGAGGCTGTCGACGAAATCGCCCATGGCCTGGAACAGCGCCTCGCTCTTGCCGGTGTGCGGGTCGCCGATGATCACCGCCTTGCCGCCACCCAGCGGCAGGCGCGCCAGGGCCGACTTGTAGGTCATGCCGCGCGACAGGCGCAGCACGTCGCGCAGCGCCTCCTCGTCCGAGGCGTAGTTCCACATGCGGCAGCCGCCCAGGGCCGGGCCGAGGGTGCTGTCGTGGATGGCGATGATGGCTTTCAGGCCGCTGGCCTTGTCGTGGCCGTAGACCACCTGTTCGTGCTGATCGAAGTCGACGTGGGTGAAGACGGACATCGGGTTACCTCGGGTATCGGATTGTAAAAGGCCGCCCCGCTCCCAGGCGGGAGGGGGTGGCAAGGGGTGACGGGGGAGGATCAGGCGGCCGGTTCGAACAACTGCACCGCGGCGATTTCGCTGACGGCCATGCGCGCCTTGAGCTGCGCGGCCTGCTCGCGTGCCTTGGCCAGCGCCGCTTCCTTGACGTGGCCGTAGCCGCGGATCTGCTCGGGAATCTCGGCCAGGGCCACCGCCGTGCGGTAGTTGCCGGCATTGAGCTCGGCCAGCAGATAGGCGACGGTCGCCTCGTAGTCCTCGATCAGCTCGCGTTCGAGTTTGCGCTCGGCACTGTGGCCGAACGGATCGAGCAGCGTGCCGCGGAGGAACTTGAAGCGCGCCAGCACGGCGAAGGCCTTGAACATCCAGGGGCCGAAGGCGCGCTTGCGCGGCTGGCCGGTGACCGGATCGGGCTTGCTCAACCAGCTCGGCGCCAGGTGGAATTGCAGCTGGTAGTCGCCTTCGAACTGGGCCTCGAGCTGCTTGCGGAAGGCGGCGTCGCTGTACAGGCGCGCCACCTCGTACTCGTCCTTGTAGGCCAGGAGCTTGAAGTAGTAGCGCGCCACCGCCTTGCTCAGGCGCTGCTCGGCGTCAGTGTCGGCCTGGCGCACGCGCTCGACCAGCTCGCGGTAGCGCGCGGCGTAGGCGGCATTCTGATAAGCGCTCAGACGCTGCGCACGATCCTCGACGATCTCCTCCAGGCTCTGGCAACGCGGCGCCTCGACCACCTTGGGCGCGGCCAGCTTCTCCACCGCGGCCAGGTCGTGGGCCGCGCGACGGCCCCAGAGGAACGCCTGCTGATTGAGCTGCACCGCCACGCCATTGAGTTCGATGGCCTTATTGATCGCCTCGGCCGATACCGGCACCAGGCCCTTCTGATAGGCGTAGCCGAGCATAAACAGGTTGGTGGCGATGCTGTCGCCGAGCAGGCGGGTGGCCAGGCGGGTGGCGTCGACGAACTGGGTCTTGGCCGCGCCGACCGCCTCGATGATGGCCTCGCGCATGGCGGCGCCGGGCACCTGGGCATCGGGGTTGCGGGTGAACTCGGCGGTGGCCGCCTCGTGGCTGTTGACCAGCGCATGGGCGATCTTGTCGTTGAGCTTGGCCAGGGCTTCCTCGCTGGCCGCCACCACCAGGTCGCAACCGAGCAGCAGATCGGTCTCGCCGGCGGCGATGCGCACCGCGTAGATATCGTCCTGCTTGGCGGCGATGCGGATATGGGTGACCACCGGGCCGAACTTCTGCGCCAGGCCGGCCTGATCCAGCACCGTGCAGCCCTTGCCTTCGAGATGCGCGGCCATGCCCAGCAGCGCACCGACCGTGGTCACGCCGCTGCCGCCGACGCCGGGCAGGAGGATGTTCCATGGCCGCTCCAGCGCAGGCTGGCGCGGCTCCGGCAGGGCGATGAAGAGCGCGCCCAGGCCGACGGCCTCGGGCTTGCGCAGGCTGCCGCCATGCACGGTGACGAAGCTCGGGCAGAAGCCTTCCAGGCAGCTGAAGTCCTTGTTGCAGGCGTTCTGGTCGATCTCGCGCTTGCGCCCCAGCTCGGTCTCCAGCGGCAGCACCGACAGGCAGTTGGACTTGACGCTGCAGTCGCCGCAGCCCTCGCACACCGCCGGGTTGATAAAGGCGCGCTTGGCCGGATCGACCAGCTTGCCGCGCTTGCGCCGGCGGCGCTTCTCGGTGGCGCAGGTCTGATCGTAAAGGATCACCGACACGCCCTTGAACTCGCGCAGTTCGCGCTGCACGGCGTCCAGCTCGCGGCGGTGGTGGAAGCTGACGATGGGCGCGAAGGTGGCGCGGGTCGGGTACTTGTCCGGCTCGTCGCTGACCAGGGCGATGCGCTTGACCCCCTCGGCATAGACCTGCTGGCTGAGCTGGTCGATGCGCAGCTCGCCATCGATGGGCTGGCCGCCGGTCATGGCCACCGCGTCGTTGTAGAGGATCTTGTAGGTGATGTTGACCCCGGCGGCGACCGAGGCGCGCAGGGCGAGCTGGCCGGAATGGAAGTAGGTGCCGTCGCCGAGGTTCTGGAACACGTGCGGGGTGTCGGTGAATGGCGCCTGGCCGATCCAGGTGGCCCCCTCGCCGCCCATCTGGGTGAAGGTGTCGGTGTTGCGGTCCATCCACTGGGTCATGTAGTGGCAGCCGATACCGCCCAGGGCGCGGCTGCCTTCCGGCAGCTTGGTCGAGCTGTTGTGCGGGCAGCCGGAGCAGAAATGCGGGGTGCGCGCGGTGTTGTGCTTGGGCGCGGCCAGCGCCGCCTCCTTGGCGGCGAGGAAGGCCAGGCGTTCCTCGATCACCGGGCTGGAATAGATCGGCGCCAGGCGCTTGGCAATCACCCGGGCGATCATCGCTGGGGTCAGCTCGGAGAGGTTCGGCAGCAGCGAATTGCCGTCCTCGTCGAACTCGCCGACCACCCGCGGGCGCTTGCCCACCGGCCAGTTGTAGAGCTGGCCGGTCAGCTGGTCCTCGATGATGCTGCGCTTTTCCTCCACCACCAGGATCTCGTCCAGGCCCTCGGCGAACTCGTGCACCGACACCGGCTCCAGCGGCCAGCTCATGCCGACCTTGAGCACGCGCAGGCCGACCTGGGCGCAGAGCGCCTCGTCCAGGCCGAGGTCGTTGAGCGCCTGACGTACATCCAGGTAAGACTTGCCGGTGGTAATGATGCCCAGGCGTGGGTTGGGCGAATCCAGCTTGATCTGGTTGAGGTTGTTGGCCAGGGCGAAGGCGCGCGCGGCGTAGATCTTGTAGGTATTGAGGCGCTTTTCCTGGACCAGGGGCGGGTCCGGCCAGCGGATATGCACGCCGTCTTCCGGCAGCTTGAAGTCGGTGGGAGTCTTCACCTCGACCCGCAGCGGATCGACTTCCACCACGGCCGAGGAATCGACGTTCTCGGCGATGGTTTTCAGCGCCACCCAGCAGCCGCTGTAGCGCGACAGCTCCCAGCCGATGATGCCGTAGTCGAGGATTTCCTGGACGTTGGCCGGATTCAGCACCGGAATCGACGCGGCGATAAAGGCGTGTTCGCTCTGGTGGGCGATGCTCGAAGACTTGCAGCCATGGTCGTCGCCGGCCAGCAGCAGCACGCCGCCATGGGGCGATACGCCGGCCGAGTTGCCGTGCTTGAACACGTCGCCGCAGCGATCCACACCCGGGCCCTTGCCGTACCACATGGCGAACACGCCGTCGTAGCGCGCGCCGGGGAACAGGCTGGTCTGCTGGCTGCCCCAGCAGGCGGTGGCGGCCAACTCTTCGTTGACCCCGGGCTGGAAGTGGATGTGGTTGTCCTTGAGGTACTGCTTGGCGTCCCACAGGCTCTTGTCCAGGTTGCCCAGCGGCGAGCCGCGGTAACCGGAAATGAAGCAGGCGGTGTTCAGACCATGGGCGGCGTCACGCTGCTTCTGCAGCATGGGCAGGCGGGTCAGCGCCTGGGTGCCGGTCAGGTAGAGGTGACCGGTGGCGAGACGGTACTTGTCATCCAGGCGGATCTCGGCCAGTGACATGGGCGCTCCTTTTATTTTTATGGCGACCTTGGATGGCAACGGTGGGTGCCACCCTGTTCTGCCCCGCCAGGATCGCTGTACGGGACGACTGGCAAAGATCATGACCGAGGAGTTCCGCTTTTTTCTTTCTATTTGCGGGCCGAATTGCCGATACTGCGCATGATCCTTCCAACAATCACAAGAAATTGGAAACAGTCATGCAGGACAAGCTGAGCCCCATCGACCGCAAGATTCTCCGCCTGCTGCAGCACGACGCCGACCTGTCCGCCGCCGAGGTGGCGGAGAAGGTCGAGCTGTCGCAATCGCCCTGCTGGCGACGGATTCACCGCATGCAGGAGGAAGGCCTGATCGAACGCAAGGTCGCCCTGCTCAACCCCAAGCAGCTGGGCCTGGGCATGACGGTGTTCGTCGACATCAAGCTGTCGGCCCACGGCCGCGGCAATCTGGAGGAGTTCGAGCAGGCGGTGGTGGGCTACCCGCAGGTGCTGGAGTGCTACACCATGGCCGGCGGCTCGGACTACCTGCTCAAGGTGGTGGCCAGGGATATCGCCGACTACGAGCGCTTTCTGCGCGACCACCTGCTGCAGCGCCCGCACGTGCAGGAGGCGCACTCGCATATCGCCATGAGCGAGGTCAAACGCACCACCGAGCTGCCGCTGGATTAGGGCCGCCGCCGGCCGTACGCACCCTGTATCAGTCCGGCGAGCGCAAGCCGAGGCCTAAGGCAGCCGTTGGCCCCCAGGCTGCGCCGTGCGCACCAAGGTCGCCTCGTCCCCGGAATACCCAGGGGCCGCCCCCGCCCAGCGCAAGGCCAGCGGCCCGAGCAACAGCAGCAGCCCCATCAGGGCGAAGGCCGCCCACCAGCCGAGCAACCGGTTGTCGCCCAGAGCGTCGAGGCACATGCCGAACAGCAGCGGGCCGAGGAAGGCGCCGGTAAAGCCGGTGCAGGAATACAGCGCCATGGCCGCGCCGCGGTGGCTGGCCGGCGCGGCGCCGATCAGCCCGGCGGTGAGCGAGGCGGAGTCGGCGGTGACGGTCACCGCGTAGAGCAGGATCAACAGCAGCAACGCCCAGAACGGCAGCGCCGCGCCCAGGCCGATCAGCCCGGCCAGCAGCGCCGACATCAGCATCACCGCGATCAGCCAGCGCTCACGGCCGACCCGCAGCGCCAGCTCGTTGCCGAGGATGCTCGCCGGCATGCCGATCAGGGTCGCCAGCATCGCCACCCAGGTGGCGGACAGCCAGGGCTCGACGCCCTGCAAGCGCCCGGCGAACACCACGAAGGCCACCAGCCAGGCACGCAGGGCGAACAGCTCCAGGTTGTGCACCGCATAGGCCAGGCAGTAGGCCAGCACCGCGCGGCTTTTCAGCGGCGCCAGGTCCAGCAGCCGGCGTGGCTCATGGGCCGCCACCGGTTTGGGCGCCAGCCCCCACTGCACCATGGCCCAGGCCAGCAAGGCGCAGGCGCCGCTGAGCAGCGCCGGCAATTGCCAGCCGCCAAGTTTGGCCAGCTCGCCGGCGAGAATGAAGGACAGCGCCGTGCCCAGGCCGAAGCTGGCGGTGTAGAAGGCGATGGCGCGCGACTGCGCGGCGCCGTCGATACGCTCGGAGAGCGCCTTGAGTCCCGGCATATAGGTGCCGGCCAGGCCGATACCGGCCAGCACCCGCCAGGCCAGGGCCGACCAGAAGCCTTCGGCGAAGACGAAACCGGCACTGGCCAGCGCCGTCAGCAGCATGGCCGCCAGGTAGATCAGTCGCGCGTCGTGACGGTCAGTCAGGCCGGTGAGAACCGGCACGGCGAGCATGTAGCCGAGAAAGAAGCCGCCGCCGATCCAGCCCGCCTCGGTGTTGGAGAGCCCCCACAGCTGCTGGAACTCCGGCAGCAGCGCGGCGAACAGGGCGAAGCCGGCCATGCCCAGGGTCTCGGCCGTGCACAGCAGCAACGTCAGGCGACGGGCGTTGTTCACAGCACGCGCCCGTCGCTGGCCAGCGTCACCCCGGGCGGCAGCGCGTCGGGATGATCCAGCAACCAGGCGTCGAAGCTATGGCCGATATGGGTCAGCACGGTCTCCTGCGGGCGCAGGCGCTCGACCACTTGCAGGGCGCGGGTCAGGTCGTTGTGGTTGCGCGGCGCCAGCGGCTGCGGCGCGGTGGAGCAATCGAGCACCAAGAGATCCAGCGGCGCGCGATCCAGCTCGGCGCAGCTGGCCTCGGGTACGCCGAGGGTATCGGTGAGGTAGGCGATGCGCCGGCCCTGCCCTTCGAGCCCCTGCCCTTCGAACAGGTAGCCGAAGGTCGGCTTGGAATGCGTCAGCGGCAACGCGGTGACCCGTAACTCACCCAATGCGCGGCGCTCGAAGGCGGCGAACGGCTGGCTGAAGTCGAGAATGCCGGGGTGCTTGTACAGGTCGGCCAGGCCCTCGGGGTCATCAGGCCCGTGCACCGGGATGATCAGCCCCTGGCCCCAGCGCAGGTGCAACAGGCCCTGGGCGTGGTCGGCGTGGTAATGGGTCTGCAGGATGCCGCTGAGGCTGTGCGGCGCGAAGCGCTCGGCGAGATCGGTCAGGCCGCTGTCGATCAGCCAGCGCTGCGTGCCGCATTCGATCAGTGCGCAGCAGGGGCCACGGCGGCGCGCCGGATAGACGCGGGCGGCGTCGCAGGCCGGGCAGCTGCAGTTGTAGACCGGCACCTGACGGGCGTCTCCCGTGCCGAGCAGGGTCAGGCGCATCGGCGAGCCTCGTCGAGCAGGTGCAGCAGGCGACTGACGGTATGCGGCAGGGGGCCGGAGTTGTCGAGGATGACGGTGCCTGCCCTCTCCTCCTGCTGCAACTGGCGACTGCGCGCCAGGCGCTGTTCGATCTGCTCCGGCGTCTCCCGGCCGCGAGCCAGCAGGCGCTGGCGCAGCACCGCTTCGTCGACCTGCAGAACAATCGCCAGCAGATCCGGATAGCGCTGACGAGCCGCCTCGAGATGACCGCGCGAACCGTTGATCAGCACATCCTGGCCGGCGCTCAGCCAGTCATCGATCTCGCGCGGGATGCCGTAGGCCAGGCCGTTGGCGCGCCAGCTCAGGGCGAAGGCACCCTCGCCCTGCAGGCGCTCGAACTCCGCCGGGCTGACCCCTAGGGCATCCTCGCCGACCGATTCGGCGCTGCGGGTGATCACCCGCCGGGCGAAACGGCAGCCGTGCGCCTCCAGCGGCGCACGTGCGGCTTGCAACAGGCTGTCCTTGCCCGAGCCAGAAGGCCCCATCAGATAGATCAACCTGCCCTGCATCAGAACACCCTTCGTGCTTGGCGCCACACCTGCTGGATCACCGGTTGCTGGCCATGCGCCCTGGCCTGCACCAGGTCGGCGCGCAGGCCGACGCGAATCTCGCCGCGATCATCCAGGCCGGCCGCCCTGGCCGGCGCGCGGCTCACGGTGGCGATGGCCGCCGGCAAATCATAGTCGTTGTCCTGCCCGGCGAGCAGCCAGGCCGCGTGCAGCAGGCTGGCCGGGTAGTAGTCGCTGGAGAGGATATCCAGCACGCCGTGGCGCGCCAGTTCGGCGGCGGCGATATTGCCGGAGTGCGAGCCGCCGCGCACCAGGTTCGGCGCGCCCATCAGCACCTTCAGCCCCAGCTCGTGGCTGGCCCGGGCCGCTTCCAGGGTGGTGGGAAACTCGGCGATGGCCATGCCGAAACCGGCCGACTCCTGCACGTGGGCCAGGGTCGCGTCGTCATGGCTGGCCACCGAGATGCCGCGGGCGTGGCAGTCTTCGACTATGGCGCGGCGCTGGCGGTCGCTGTACTGGCGCGAGTTGGCGATCTGTTCCTGGAGAAACTCCTCCATCTCCGCCGGGCTCAGGTGGTACTTGCCCATGTAGTACTCGCGGTACTTCTCCACCTTGGCGAACTGGCGCTGGCCGGGCGAGTGGTCCATCACCGACACCAGCGCCACCAGCGGGTGCTCCACCAGGTCGCGGTAGAGGCTCAGGGCATCCGGGTGGCACAGCTCGCAGCGCAGGTGCAGGCGGTGCTCGGCGCGGGTCTGCCCGGCCGCCTCGCTGGCGGCGATGGCCTCGATCATCGCCGGCAGCTGCTGCATGCGCCGACCGCGCGGGTTGATGTCGCCGATGGCCAGCGCATCGAACACCGTGGTGATGCCGGCGGCGACGATCTGCGCATCGTGGGTCAGCACCGCCGAGGCCGAGGGCCAATCGACCCCCGGCCTGGGGCTCATATGCTTTTCCAGGTTGTCGGTGTGCAGCTCCACCAGCCCCGGCAGCAGGTAGTCACCGCCCAGGTCCTGGGCCTGCGGCAGGCGGCTGGCGCCCTCGTCCACCGCGGCGATCAGGCCGTCACGCAGCAGCAGGGTGCCGAGGAACTCGCGCTCGGCGGTGACGATACGGGCGTTGCTGAGAATCTGTTCAGACGACATAGACGTACTCCGGTTGCGCCGCCGCGGCGCTCATGTCGAGGTAACGGTCGGCCACCGCCTCGCGGGCGATGCGGTCGTGGAAGATGCCGATCAGCGCGCTGCCGGCCGCCTTGGCCTCGAGAATCAGCTCCAGCACCACCTGGCGGTTGGCCTCGTCCAGCGAGGCGGTGGGCTCGTCGAGCAGCAGCACCGGCCACTCGACCATGAAGCCGCGGGCGATGTTGACGCGCTGCTGCTCGCCGCCGGAGAAGGTGCCCGGCGCCAGTTGCCAGAGCGCCTCGGGGATATTCAGGCGACTCAGCAGGGCCTTGGCCCGCGTCTCGGCGTCGCTGCGCGTCCAGCCGCGGGCCAGCGCCGGCTCCATCACCACATCCAGGGTGGAGACGCGCGGGATGACCCGCAGGAACTGGCTGACGTATCCCAGGCTCTGCCGACGCACCGCCAGCACCTGGCGCGGCTCGGCGCCGACCAGCTCCACCGGCGCGCCCTGGTGGCGGATGCGGATGCTGCCGCCGGCGGCCAGGTAGTTGCCGTACAGGGTGCGCAGCAGGGTCGACTTGCCGGCGCCGGACTGGCCGTGCAGCACCAGGCACTCACCGCCGCGCACGGCGAAATTCAGGTCACGCAGCACCTGCAGGACGACGCCGTTCTGCTGGTGCAGGGTGAAGGTCTTGCTGAGGCCGCTGACCTCGATCAGGTTGTTCATACCTACCTCTATTACCGTCGTAGCCCTGGTTTCCTCGGGACTACGGGTGGTCGGTTGTAGGGTGGATGGCGCTTTATCCATCCACCGATGACGACTCGCTGGTGGATGAGAAAAGCGTCATCCACCCTACGCAGCGCCAGCTCGCGATACGCTTATGGCTGCAGCACCGACGACACCAAGAGCTGCGAATAGGGATGCTGCGGATCGTCGAGAATCTGATCGGTCAGCCCCGCCTCCACCACACGCGAGCGGCGCATCACCATCAGGCGGTCGGCCAGCAGCCGTGCCACCGCCAGGTCGTGGGTAACGATCACCACGGCCAGGTCCAGTTCGCGCACCAGGCCGCGCAACAGGTCGAGCAGACGCGCCTGCACCGACACATCCAGCCCCCCGGTCGGCTCGTCCATAAACACCAGGCGCGGCGCGGAGACCAGGTTGCGGGCGATCTGCAGGCGCTGCTGCATGCCGCCGGAGAAGGTGCGCGGCAGGTCGTCGATACGCGCCGGGTCGATCTCCACCTGGCTCAGCCAGTCGAGCCCGGCAGCGCGCAGTTCGCCGTAGTGGCGCACGCCCTGGGCCATCAGCCGCTCGCCGATGTTGGCGCCGGCCGATACCGCCATGCGCAGGCCATCGCGCGGGTTCTGCTCGACGAAGCCCCACTCAGTGCGCAGCAGCGTGCGCCGCTGCGCCTCGCTGGCGCTGTACAGATCGAGCCACTGGCCATCGCGGCCGCGATAACTCACCGCGCCGCGATCCGGCGGGCAGCGCCCGGAGAGCAGGCTGAGCAAGGTGGACTTGCCCGAGCCGGACTCACCGACGATGCCCAGCACCTCGCCGGGATAGAGGTCGAAGCTCACGCCCTGGCAGCCCTTGTCCGGGCCGTACAGGCGGGTCAGGTCACGCGCCGAGAACAGCGGCTCGGCCGCTGCCACGGCAGGTTGCAGAGGTTCGGCGGCGCTCATTGCAGATTCTCCTCGAGGCGCTCGGTGCGCTGGCGGCAGTAGTCGGTGTCGGAGCAGACGTAGCGCTTGCTGCCGGCGTCGTCGACGATCAGCTCGTCGAGGAAGGACTCGCCGCTGCCACAGAAGGCGCAGCACTGGTCCCAGCGCTGCACGGCGAAGGGGTGATCCTCAAAGTCCAGGCTGACCACGCGGGTAAAGGGCGGCACCGCGTACAGGCGCTTCTCGCGACCGGCGCCGAACAGCATCAGCGCCGGGCTCATGTCCAGCTTGGGGTTGTCGAATTTGGGAATCGGCGAGGGGTCCATCACGTAGCGCTCGTCCACTGTCACCGGGTAGGCGTAGGCGGTGGCGATATGGCCGAAGGTGGCGATGTCCTCGTACAGCTTCACGTGCATCACGCCGTAGTCCTCCAGCGCATGCATGGTCCGCGTTTCCTGCTCGCTCGGCTCGATAAAGCGCAGCGGCTCGGGGATAGGCACCTGGTAGACCATGATCTGCCCGGCCGACAGCGGCGTTTCCGGGATGCGGTGACGGGTCTGGATCACGCTGGCCTCCAGCGTACGCTCGGTGGTGGCGACGCCGGCGGTGCGGGCGAAAAAGCGGCGGATCGACACCGCGTTGGTAGTGTCATCAGCGCCCTGGTCGATCACCTTGAGCACGTCGTCACGGCCGAGAATGGCGGCGGTCAGCTGCATGCCACCGGTGCCCCAGCCGTAGGGCAGCGGCATCTCGCGGCCGCCGAAAGGCACCTGGTAGCCGGGGATCGCCACGGCCTTGAGCAGGCCACGACGGATCATGCGTTTGGTCTGCTCGTCGAGGTAGGCGAAGTTGTAGGCCGACGCCTCGCGGGCGCCGCTTGCAGTGGAAAGGTTCATCAGCGGTTCTCCTCTGCCGGCGCCTGGCGGCGCAGCGTGCGGATCAGTTCCAGTTCGGCCTGGAAGTCGACGTAGTGCGGCAATTTGAGGTGCGAGACGAAGCCGGCGGCCTCGACGTTGTCGCAGTGCATCAGCACAAATTCCTCTTCCTGCGCCGGGCCCTGCACCTCTTCGCCATACTCGCCGGCGCGCAGGGCGCGGTCGACCAGGGCCATGCCCATGGCCTTGCGCTCGGCGTAACCGAAGGCCAGGCCGTAGCCGCGGGTGAACTGCGCCTGCTCGGCGCTTTCACCGACGAACTGGTTGACCATCTCGCACTCGGTGATTTCGATGTCGCCCAGCGGCACGGCGAAACCCAGTTCGGCGGGCGTCATCCACACCTCGACGGCGCCGATGCGGATCTCCCCGGCGAAGGGGTGGTTGCGCCCGTAGCCACGCTGCGTGGAATAACCCAGCGCCAGCAGGAAGCCCTCATCGCCACGGGCCAATGCCTGCAGGCGCTCGGCGCGGCTGGCGGGAAAGGCCAGCGGCTCGCGGGTGATGTCCGGCACCGGGGCGCCGTCGTCCGTCTCGCGGGCCATCAGGCCCTCCTCGGCGAGAAAATCCAGCACCCGCGGACAGGGTTTGGGCTCATCGGTAACGGCTGCTTCCGGCGCCGGATACTCGCCCTCGGCCAGCAGGGTGAAATCCAGCAGGCGGTGGGTGTAGTCGAAGGTCGGGCCGAGCAGCTGACCGCCGGGCAGGTCCTTGAAGGTGGCGGAGATGCGCCGCTCCAGCTGCATCCGCGTGCTGTCCAGCGGCTCGCTGGCGCCAAAACGCGGCAGCGTGGTGCGGTAGGCGCGCAAGAGGAAGATGGCCTCCATCAGGTCGCCTGCGGCCTGCTTGATCGCCAGCGCGGCCAGCTCCTCGTCGTACAGCGAGCCTTCGCTCATGACCCGGGCCACGGCCAGCGGCAGTTGCTGGCGGATCTGCTGCACACCCAGTTCGGCGACGGCGGTATCACCGCGGCGACGGTTGGCCAGCAGTTGATGGGCATTGTCGATGGCGCGTTCGCCACCCTTGACGGCGACATACATCAGGCAGCCTCCTCGGTTTCGATCAGCACGCGGGTGCTGCGCGGCAGGCCGATCACCTCGCCGCCTGCGGCGAAGAAGCAATCCAGGCCACGGGGAAAGGCGCTGCGGGCCTGGCGCTGCTGCCAGAACGAGGCCGGCAACGGCAGGTTGACGCTGCGCACGTCCTTGATGCCGGGGCCGCGCCAGCGCAGGGCCGGGCCGGCGTGCAGCTCGCCCAGCTGGATCAGCAGGGTGCAGGACTGATCCGGGTAGCGCTCGCTGCCGTTGTCGAAGTCCGCCAGGTCGCCCAGCTCGCGCTCATCGAGCAGGGCGAACAGCGCCACCTCGCGCTCGGCGACTATCGGGCAGCCACAGTGGAACGCCAGGTTGGCGCGGATCAGCGGCGTATCGAAGCGCGGCGCCAGCCACAGCGGCGTGTCGCTGTCGAGAAAGGCCAGGCACAGGCCATAGGTGGCCGGGGCCAGGTCACCCAGGGCGTGGGCGCGATCCATGGCGCGCGGCAGACCCGGTTCGGCCAGGGCGCCGAGGGCGGCGCGGAAGCTGAGCTGGGCGTCCAGCACCGGGTCGTCGAAAGCCGGTTGCAGCCAGTGCGAGCTGTGCGGCGCGTTCATCAATCCTCTCCTCTGACCAGGGTGAAAAACTCCACCTGGGTGGTGGCAGTCTGTGCGGCCCGAGCCAGGCGCTGTTCGCGCTGCTGGCGGGCCAGGGGTTCGATCAGGTCGCTGAGCCAGCGCGCCTGGTCG